>JBQTKE010000021.1:0-4240 GCA_052386435.1 Myxococcaceae bacterium | reverse complement strand
GCTCACGCGTGCGCAAGTAGAGCCCCGACTCGCAGAGATCCGCGACCGGTTCTTTGACGAAGCGCGTACCCAACTGGCAGTGGGCGGTGAGCTCGACAGGGATGCGGCGGTGGGTGCGCTTTTCTGGACTGCGCGTTGGCGTCATTCGACGCGCGCACTTAGCACTTTCCGTCTTAACTCACTGCGACATTCTTCACGGCGGCGCTGAGGACGTAGATGCGCGAGGTATGCGCGCGGGTGTCGGCGGGGACGAGGAAGAACCCGCTGACGTTCTCTTCGTAGTCGGTGGATGCGCCTGCGATCTGCCGCCCGTCGAGGAAGGTGACTTTGATCTTTTTCCCTGTGAGTGGCGCGGGCCTGCTGCCTGGCGCGGCCATGAAGAAAACGGCCTTGATCCGGTCTTTGGGGATGGTCTCTTTCGCGCCGCCGCCTTGCGGTTGCAGGACGAGCGTGGCCGCTGAGAGCTCCGCGTCGCGAATGGTGCCGCGCTTCACCTGACCTTCGACGGTGTGCACGACCACGCGGTGCTCGCCTTTGATCAGCGAGGAGCGAACGTTGGTTCTGCCTTTGGCGGGAGCAGCGGCGCGGAGTGGATCCGGGGCGGGGCCCGCGGCAGGTGCCGGCGTCTCTTCAATTTCCAGCTCGTCCTCGTCATCCGGCTCAATGGAAATCTCGTCGAGCTCCGCTTCGACAGTCGGAGGAGGTGGGGCGAAGCCCAGGTCCACGTCCTCCCACTTCGGCGCCGGAGGCGCGATGGCGGCGATGGCTGGAACGACCGGCGGCGCGACGATGACGGACGGTTCACGCGGTTTGAGGAGCTCAGAGGTGGGGGCGTTTCCAATCGCTGCCGCGCGGACCAACTCGGCAGGGACTTCGCGCTGAACCGTCTTCTCCTCTTCTTCGAGGAGCGGAGGCAGCGCCGCTGCGGCTTGTGGTTGAGGAAGGGCAAAGGTGGGCGCGTGCGCTGTCGGAGCGTTCGAGGTCAGACGCTGCGGGCTCGTTTTTGACGGGGTCTGCTGTGCCGCTACGACGGAGGGGCCGGCGGGCTCTTGGACCGGAACGTCCCGGCGTGCCGCGGCAGGAATCGCGCGGTGGAACTCGCGGGTCGGCGGTTCTTCCTCGAGCGGCGCGGGCAGCGGCGGCTTGAGGGCGCGGTGGAATTCGCGGGTGGGTGGCTCTTCCTCGAGCGAAGGCGGCGCGGCGAGGGCGGGATGCTCGCCCGTGAATTCGAGCGGGACCTCTTCGACGGGAAGATCGTCGCCGAGGGCGGGAGCAGGTCGGGCCAAGTCGAGGCCTGAGTCTGGAAGCGCCATAGCGGGAGCAGGTCGGGCCAAGTCGAGGCCTGAGTCCGTGAGCTCCGGCTCGGGAGACCAGGCTCCGCGGACGCCCGCGGCGAGAAGGCCGGGATTCGAGATGAAGTCCGCGTTCGTCGCGAGCGGCACCGCATCTCCGTCGTAGCCGCTTCCTTCGCCTGTGGGATTTCCAGCGATCTCGGAGAGCGAGCCGCTGTGAATGGCGTCGTCTCCGGGCGGAGAGTCGAGCTCTAGCGCGCGCGAATCGCCCGAAGGTACAGACCCGAAGCCGTCGTAGTCGGTCGCGGATGTCACCGCGATCTTGTCGTCCGGACTCCCGCCGAGCTCGAGCTTCTGATGCTCACCCGTGCGAGAGACATCGGCGGAGCCCAAGTCGATTACTGGGGCGTCCAAGGGAGAAGGCGCCGCGGAGGGATCGCTCGATTCGGAGGGATCCGCCGCCATCGTCGGAGGCTCGGGCGGAAGCTCTGGAGCGAGACCCGGTGAAGCGTCCCATTCCGACGGTGCCGTCGCTGCGGGCTCGGCTGGTGGATGCGACGGTTCCGGTGCAGTGAAGGACGTGTCGGGTGCCGACGTCGACGGGGGAGCGAGTGTCGTCGCCGCTTCCTTGAGGGGCGTGGGCAACATGAACGACGACGGCGGCTTGTAGCTCGACGGCTTCGCGGAGATCTGCGCGGGAGATGGTTCGTCGACGGACATCACGTCGTCGCCGTCCACCTCCATCACGTCGCTGTCGTCTACTTCTGCGGGCTCGGCGGACGCAGGCGGCTTGGGGTTCTCCTCGTCGCGCAGATCGTTTCCCAGGTTGATCGACTCGTCGCGATCCTGGCTCGGCCACGATGGTTGCGCGGAGGGAAGTCTTCCGTAGGGAGACGTGGCGGGAGGAGGGCGCGAGAAACCAGGCTGCGAGCCAAAACCAGCTCCCGTTCCAAAGGTTACGCCTGCTCCAAAGCCTCCGCCCCGCGCCGGTTGGCTTGGCGTGGAGTCGGGTCCGCTCGGGGGATACGGCCGCTGCGCGTTGTAGCCCGGAGACTGCGCCGCGAAGCCGCGCGGAACGCCGAATGCGGCGGAGCCCTGGGGATTCCCAGGGGGCGCCTGCCCTGTCTGCCCGCCGTAGTTGCCGCCCGCGGCGTTTCCGTAGCCCGCGCGCTGTGGTGCCTGCCCCGGTTGGGCGCCGTAGCCTGTGTTCTGCGGTGCGAATCCGGGTTGGGCTTCGTAACCGTGCGCGGCGGACGCGTACCCAGGTTGAGAGTCGTAGCCCTGATCGGCCTGAGCGTTGTAGCCAGGCAGGGCGTCCTGAGCGGGTTGATCGTTGTAGCCGTTCGACGTGCCGTAACCGGGCTGAGCGTTGTAGCCGTCCGTCTGCGCCGCGAAGTTCGGTTGAGCGGCGTCCCCGTCTTGAGGGTCGTAGCCGTTAGGCGGCGCCGCGTAGGCATTGGGATCGCCGTAGCCGCCACCTTCGGGGGCCGCGACCTGCGCGACGTAGCCATCATTCATCGCCGCGTAGCCGTGAGAATCGACGGGCGCTGAAAAGCCGTGGCTCGGATCATCTCCGTGCAGGTTCGCGTCGATCTCCGCGCCCATCGCGGTGGGATCAAACGGCGCATTCGGATCCGCCGCACCGCCCTCCGCGCCGGGGTAGCCCTGCGCGGGGTCATAGCCTTCAGGGTAGGGGTACCAGTTGCCGTCGGTGGCGTAGTAGCCCTGCGCTTGTCCGCGACCCATGTCCGCGGACACTTGTCCGTCTGCGTACCCCGCATGGCCGGCGCTGGGCCCGTCTGCGACGCCCAGGTCCGCCTTGAGATCCACCCAGCGCTGCTCTTCCACGGGAGTGAGGCCGCCCAACTTTCGCTTCTCATCGAGAAAGCGAAACTCCCGCATGACCACACGCATGTCGGACATCATTCACCCGGCCCAGCTCGCGCCTCTCTTCACGCGCCGCTGCAGCTCTTGGCGATCAACTCTAGGTCGGTTCCCCCAGAGGGTAAACCTTCTGCCCGAGCGCCGCCGGGGAGGTAGCGCGAGGTGTAGCGCGTGCGCTTTCCTACATTCGACGCGGTTGCGTGCACACGCCGCCGGCCTCAGCAAGTGGCGGATCTTCCAAGCGTTGGAACGGTGGCCTACCTCCAAGTGGACTTGGAAGCGTTCTGCTGGCGCGCGAGTGCGTTTCTAAAAGGCCCAGCGGTTGAGGATGCGCTGAAAGTCGACGACGTCTTCCTTCTTGCGCCCCTTGTCCAGCTGCTCGATCAACTTCTCGTCCATCAGCAGCAAGCGGCGGCTCATCACCTGCGCCAGGTTGTGGACTATCTTCAGCGCCGCGACGTTGCCGGCCTTCACCAGCTTGAGGAACTGCGACGAGGGAAGCTTGAGCACCTTCGCCGCAGTGCTCGTCTGAGCAGAGGCGCTGCGCGCGGCGTTGTTGTTGAGCAGCGACATCTCGCCCACGACGTTTCCGTCTGACAGCTTCGCCAGCGGCTGCTGCGTTCCGTCTTGGAGCTGTTTCATGATCTCGATGCTTCCGGAGAGGACCACGAACAGCGCGTCGCCCGCGGCGCCTTCGCGGAAGAGCCAGTCGCTCTGTTTCAGCGACAGCTCCTCCGCGGCTTCGAAGACCTCGCTGACTTCACCTTCCGTGAGACCTTTGCAGAGCGGATTCTGCAGGAGCTGCTGCGTGAACGCCGAGCCGTTCATTCCCAATCCTCCGAATCAGATGCCGCGCAACACGGTGGCTTTACCGACGCGCCCAATCGCCAGGACATACGCCGCGGTTCGCATGGGGATCTTTCGCGTGCGGGAGATCTGAGCGATGCGCTCGTAGGCGTCCTTCATCGTCTTCTCGAGCTCTGCGTTCACACGTTCTTCGTCCCAGGTCAGGTGCTGCATGTTCTGCACCCATTCGAAGTAGCTGACCGTCACGCCGCCCGCGT
>JBQTKE010000020.1:0-13067 GCA_052386435.1 Myxococcaceae bacterium | reverse complement strand
GCAGTCAGCTGGGAATCGGCTTCTCGAAGATCGTTCACAGCAGCGCTCGGGTGGAGATGACCTTGGCGCCGAACCGCGGGACCGAAGTCGCAGCGCTCATTTCGCTCGCCGGCGCATACAAGCAGTTTCAGACTCAGCTCAAGTCCTTCAACATCTTTGCGTTGGAGTGACCGGAGGCCGCCCGCCGACTCTGGAAGCTCCGCGCCCACGCGGGCGCGGCGGGATCGTCTGACCCTCACCCACCTCCACCCGCTTTGCGTGCGATCGAAGGTGTTCCATGCTTGAGAGGCATGGACACCATCGAGCAGCTTCGTCGGCGGCGCACCCAGGTTCGGGAAGACGACCAGATGAACGGAATGGGCCTCGAAAGCATCTGCCGAGTCGTCGCGCGGCAGCTGGGTCCGGACGAACTTCAGCAGCTGAAGGAGCTGCCCTTTTTTCCCAAAAGGGTCGTCACTGTCTTCAGGTACCCGATGGGCGTCTTTCTGGACGTCGCCGTGGCTGCCATCGACCGGTTGGCGAAGAAGGGGATTGGTTACGAAGCAGCGATGCGGTCCTTCGGCGAAGCCTCGGTGGAGATCTTCTTGGAGAACGCGATGGGCAAGACGATGGTCGCGCTCAACGGAGGCAACGCTCAGCGAATGTTGTCTGCCGGCGGGATGGCCTTCAGAGCGGTGTACACCTTCGGCGAGCGCAAGTACGAGAAGCTCGCCGAGCGCGAGGGAATCTTCCGCTTCGACCAGGACTGGGCTGGCCCTGCGCTCCAGACAGGCGTCCTCACGCGTGGCCTCAAAATCAGCGTGAGAGTCGACACCACCATCAAGCTCGTCGAGCCGAACCCAGACATGAGCCGCTTCGCGCTGCAGCTGAAGTGGTGACGGGGTGTGCGTGAATTCCCTTGAGGTTCACCTGAGGTCGGGAACTAGTTTCTCTCCATAGACTGTGTGCTTGGGCCCCTCGCGAGGGAAGCGTGGAAGACATCCAAACCTTCATCTCCATCATGAAGATTGGGCATTGTCTCTTCACCAGCGTGCCGCCAGAGCTGAGGCGGCTCTTGGCGTTGTTCGTGTTGGGAGGGGTCGCCGCCACCCTCGCTGCGCCAGACCCCACCTCTCCGCTGGCGCTCTACCCGCCGCTGGACACCTTCGATGCGGGCCATTCGTGGGGCCACAAGCAACACGTCTCCGTCAGCGGCGCGAACGGCGGTTTTCTCGCGGTCTGGTCAGACAACCGCGCGAACCGGACGTCTCTGGAGTTTGGCGACGCGCCCGCGGACGACGCCGGTCAGCAGGACCTCTATGCCACACGCATGAGCTCGGACGGAACGGCGCTCGACCTTGCGGGCATTCCCCTCGCCACCGGGAGCGCCGAAGAGCTTTCCCCCGCGGTCGCCTCGGATGGCGTCGACACCTATCTCGTGGCCTGGGAGGAGGCGTCGGCGGACGGCGGTCATCGCGTCGCCGCGCGCCGGGCCTTCACCGATGCGGGTCTGGGCCCTTCGTTCTCCGTGACCGCGTCCGGTCCCACGCCGCTGCGGCCCGCCGTCTCCTTCGCGGACGGGCGCTTTCTCATTGTTTGGGGAGACGGCGCGCAGGCGCTGGCCCGCGCTTATGAGGTGGAGGGGCAGCCGGTGGGCGCTTCCCCGCTGTCACTCGGGGCCGCCGCTTCCGCCGCAGCCCCCGCCGCTGCGGGGTTCGCGGGCCAGGGTCACCTCGCGGCCTGGGAGCGTCCGGACGGAGGGCTGGCGCTTTCGCTCATTGGCTCCGCCGGCCCCTCGGTGCTGGCGGCTCCGGACGTCAGCGCGGCTGCGGGGCTCATTCGCAACCCGACCGTAGCGGCCTCATTCGGAAGGTGGATGGTCGCCTTCGAGACTGGTCCGGACGGCAACCCGGACGTGTACGGCCTCCGAATCAACAGTGCCGGAGTGCTCGAGGACACAACGCCGTTCGCGCTCACCAGTGGCGTCCAGCGTGAGACTTTGCCTCGGCTGGCCTTCAACGGCGCCGACTACCTGGTGCTGTGGGAGGACAGCCGCAGCCCGGGCTTCGCGGACATCAATGTTTACCGCTCTCGGGTTGGGAGCGACGGCACCGTTCGCGATCCCGGCGGCGTCGCCGTCGAAGATGATTACGCCCCCCAGCTTCGGCCGGCGGTCGCGTGCCAGGGCGCCAGTTGTCTCCAGCTTTGGGTAGACAAGCGGATGAACACGGACGGCCTGCTCGTGGAGCCGCTCAACGGAGTCGCCGCGGGCATCAAGAAGATCGCCGCCCTCGCGCCTCACGCTCAGCGCGAGCCGCGGATGTCCTGCCTGGATGGCAACTGTCTGCTCTCGTGGTGTGACAACGGCAGCTTCAATTCACAGGTGCGGGTGACTCGATTGGGCGATGGCGCGCTGGGTGCGCCAGTGGGGCTTCCCCTGTCGACCGATCTCGGCTTTTGCAGCACCTCTCCACCTTCGAGCGCCGCTTCGCCCACGGGGCACTTCGTCGCGTACCATGACAACAGCCGTGGCTACGTGCTCGGAAGGTTGCTTCAGCGAGACGGAACACTGGGTCCGGTCCTGGACGTGAATGATCGGACTGACAACTCCGGGGACCAGGTCGTCGTCTATGGCGCGAATGGCTACCTGGCGGTCTTCCACGATCGCCGCCCGGGAAGCACCGGGTTCAACGGCCTTTACTTCCGGCGCTTCGACTTGAACGGCAACCCGCTTGGCTCCCCGGCGGTGCAGCTTTCGACCGTCTCGGGCTTCCACGTGCGTCCGGCCGTGGCCTTCAGCGGAGGGGTCTTCCTGGTCGTCTGGGTCCACCGCGAGAACATCTCCGACTTTTGGGTCCGCGCGCGGCGGGTGCGGGACGACGGAACGGTGCTGGATCCTGCGCCCATCCAACTCGGCGCGCTGTACACCGAGTGGCCCCTTCCTGCGCTCGCGCCCGCGACGAATGGCTTCGTGGTGCTCTGGAGCGACAACACGTCGGGGACCGCCACTCTCCGCGGTACCACCGTCTGGATCGATGGCGGCGTGGCGGCGTCTGCGGGAGACGTGCTCTTCCCTTCGAGCCTGCCTCAGCGTCGGCCCAGTGTGGTCTGGGACAACGGGCGGGGGCTTGCCGTGTTCGAGCAAGGTCAGGCGAACCAGGTCTCGTTGCAGGCCATCGAGCTGGAGAGCGATGGTGGCACACTGTCCGGCAGCGCTCGTTTCTCTCTTGGCGATCCCCGGTACGAGTACACCGATCCCTCTGTCGCCCTCGCCGAGCCCGGCCGAGCGTTGCTGGCGTACGTGACGTTCGACTCCTCGCCGACGACGCAGGCCCTTCGAGCTCAGGTTCGGTCGATCGCCCTTGGTCGCCCCGGCGACACCTGCGTGACCAACAGCGGCTGCCAGGTGGGGCTCTGCGTGATCGGACGCTGCGCGGTCCCGTCGGACGCGGGCGTCGTTTCGCTGCCTGACGGCGGAACCGCCGTGGCGCTACCAGATGGAGGGTTTGGTTTCGAAGCTCCCTTCGGACTCGCCCTGAGAGTCGGCTGCGGCTGCGGCGCGCTCGGCGTGCCGACCTTCTCCTTCGCCGTGCTCGTGGCCTTGCTCGTCTTGGCTCGCCGCCGGCCCCCACGGTGAGCGAGCGAGGGACACCGGGCAACTTCTTGCACGGCGCCCTATCTTTCTAAGCATTGGGGAAATGCGCCAAGCATGGGGGAATGCGGTGACGATGGCGATATCGCAGTGGCCGGACTACACGGCCCAGGAGGTCCTCCGCGAGGATGAGCGAGTCACCTTGTATCGCGGCTTCCGCAACACGGACCGTCACCCAGTCCTGATCGAGGCGCTCGGTTCAGCACCTCGGCGCCCCGGAGACCTCAGGCGCCTCGGACATGCATACGAGATCGGCTCCAGGTTGGACATCCCTGCGGTCGTCCATTCGCTCGACCTCGAGGATGGAGCGGCCGGACCGGCGCTGATTCTCGATGACGACGGGAGCGAGCCGCTCCTGCGCCACGTCACCACTCCGATGGGCCTCAAGTCCTTCCTGAAGCTGTCCATCCGTATTGCCCAGACGCTTGCCGAGGCCCATGCCCACGGCCTGGTCCACAAAGACCTTAGGCCGGAGAACATCCTCGTCCATCCTCGAACCGGGGAGGTGAAGCTCACCAACCTCGCCCTGGCGTCACTGTTCCAACAAGCACAGCAGTCAGCGCCTCGGCTCGTGGAGGGATCCCTCCCCTATATGTCACCCGAGCAGACGGGTCGGATGAACCACGGGGTCGACCATCGGACGGACCTCTATTCGCTGGGCATCGCGCTGTACGAGCTGTTGACCGGTAGGCCACCCTTCCAGGCGGGAGACCCCCTGAGTTGGATCCATCACCACCTGGCACACGAGCCTCCGCCCCTGCCAGAAGAAATTCCTGAGGTCGTCTGCTCGATCGTCTTCAAGCTGCTCAAGAAGGTGCCAGAGGATCGCTATCAAAGCGCGCTGGGGCTCAAGCTCGATCTCGAACGCTGCCTCGACAGCCTCACCTCAGCAGGACGGATCGAGCCCTTCGAGCTGGCGATGCGGGATGTCTCGGACCGCTTTCATGTCCCGCAGCGCCTGTATGGACGCGAACGGGAGGTCGAGAAGCTGGTCGCCGCATTCGACCGCGTCGTCGAGACCGGCTCCCCCGTTCGGATGTTCATCTCCGGCTACTCGGGCGTCGGAAAGTCGACGCTGATCCGCGAGCTCTACAAGCCGCTGGTCCGCGAGCGCGGCCTCCTGCTCGAAGGGAAATTCGATCAGCTCCGGCAGGGGATTCCTTACTCGACCCTCTCGCTGGTCTTTGGGAGCCTACTGGGCGAGCTGCTCGACCACGGTGAGGAGCAGCTCGCCCAATGGCGCCGGCGCCTTCGGGCGGCGCTCGGCGTCAACGGGAAGCTGATGACCGACCTCATCCCCGCGCTTCAAACCCTTCTCGGTGCGCAGCCTCCCGTGCCTCCCCTGCCCCTCGACGAAGATGAACGTCGGTTCCGCAGGGTGTTCCGTCGGTTCCTGGGCGTGTTCACCCGTCGAGAGCATGTGTTGGCGCTGTTGCTGGACGATCTGCAGTGGGTCGATTCGGCGACGCTGAGCCTGTTGCAGGACGTGCTGACCCACCCCGACACCAGATACCTCCTCTTCATCGGCGTCTTTCGCGACAACGAGGTCGGGCCGTCGCATCCCCTCTCGATCATGTTGAAGGAGATTCGAAGCGCCGGCGCGACCGTGAACCAGCTCGGGCTCGAGCCTCTGCCTCTTCAGCACGTGGTTCAGCTCGTGGCCGACGCGGTTCGGCGTCCGCGGCAGGATGTCCAGCCGCTCGCGGAGCTGGTCTACGAACGGACCGCGGGCAACCCGTTCTTCGCCGTCCAGCTCTTGACCTCGCTCCACCAGGAAGGGCTCATCCGCTTCGACCCGAGATCTGCGAGCTGGCGCTGGAGCCTCGGCGCCATTCGCGCCCGAGGTTTCACCCACGAGGTCGTCGATCTGATGCTGGAAAGGCTTCGGGCGCTGCCGGAGGCGACGAAAGACGGGCTCAAGCTGGCCGCTTGTCTAGGCAGCAGGGTGGAGGTGGCCACCTTGGCGATGGTGCGCGCCCAATCCGTAGAAGAGCTCCACCGCGACCTGTGGGAGGCCATCCGCGCCGGGGTGCTCTCTCGCTCCGAGGAGGAGTACCGCTTCGTCCACGATCGCCTTCGGCAGGCGGCGCTCGCGCTCATCCCAGACGCCGAACGAGACGGAGTACGCCTTCGCTTGGGGCAGCTCCTGCTCAGCAACATCCCCAAGGCGCGCCTCTCGGAGAGGATCTTCGAGGTCGTCAATCAGCTCAATGCGGGCGCCGCTGGCATGCGCGCACCGGAGGAGCGCCAGCAGCTCGCCGAGCTGAACCTCTTGGCAGCCCGGAAGGCGCTGGCGGGGGTGGCCTTTGGTCCAGCTGCCCAGTATCTGGCGAAGGGCATCGCACTGCTCCCTGCCGATGCCTGGGAGCGGCTTCATGCGCTGACCCTGGCGCTCCATCTCGAGCGAGCTCAGGCGGAGTTTCTCAGCAATCGCTTCGAGGAGGCGGAGAGGTCCCTCGCCGTCGTCCTCTCTCACTGTCGCACGGTGGTCGCGCGCGCCACCGCCTACGCGCTGGGCGTGCAGCTCGACACCAAGAGGGCGCAGCTCGGTAAGGCGGTCGCGAGGGCGGTCGAATACTTCGGGCTGTGCGGCATCGAGATCCCGCTGCACCCCAGCCGAGACCAGGTGAAGGAGCAGTACGTCCAGGTGCTTGCCGCGGTGGGTGCGCGACCCATCGAGTCGCTCGTGGATCTCCCAGCCGCAACGGATACCGAGACCGAAGCGCTCCTGTCCGTGCTCATGGTGGCCTTGCCCGCGGCGATCTTCTTCGACGTCAATACTTGGTCGGTCCTGACCTGTCTGAGCGCCCGCCTCAGCATCGAAAGAGGAAGGAACGACAGCTCCGCGCTCGCCTTCTCCACCTTCGCGCTGCTTTCGGGGGCCATCGTCGGCGACTACCGGCAGGGCCAACGCTTCGGCGACTTGAGCTTGGTGCTCGTCGAGGAGCGAGGCCTCGCCGCGTTTCGGGCGCGCGTCCATCTGCAATCTGGCTGCATGGTGACCTACTGGGTCAAGCCGCTGGCGACAGTCCTACTGCGCTTCGAACAGGCGTTCCGCGTCTGCGTCGAGTCCGGCGATCTCGCGTACGCCTGTTACTGTTGCATGATCCTGATCTCGGTGATGATCAGTCGCGGCGTAGCGCTGCCGGAGATCCAAAGAGAGGCCGCGACCCGGCTCTCCTTCGTCCAGAGCGAGCGGTTCGAGCTGGTCGCCTCCACCCTCCTCAGCGCGCAGCTTTTGGTGCAGTGCCTCCGAGGCCACGGTGACGTCGACGAGGCCGAGCTCGAGCGCCGCGTCCAGGGTCTGGGGTCCATGGCCATTTTCATGTTCTACACTCGCAGGCTACAGGCCCGCTTCCTCCTCGGAGAGTACCCAGCGGCGCTGGCGGCGGCAGAGGAGGCGCGGCCCCATGCCCCCGCCTCCCGCGTTCTGCCGGAGGCTGTGGACTACGTGTTCTTCCATGCGCTGACGCTGGCGCGGACCGGCTCGCACCAGGGGCTTGAGGAGCACGAGCGGCAACTTTGGGCCTGGGCGGACACCAGCCCGGAGAACTTCGTGGACCGGGCGGCGTTGGTGTCCGCCGAAATCGCCCGTCTCGACGGCGGCGATCTGCGGGCGATGCATCTTTACGAGCAGGCGATAGCCGCGGCGCGAGACAACGGGTTCTTGCACGGCGAAGCGCTGGCCTACGAGCTGGCCGCGCGGTTCTACGAGGAGCGGGGCTTCGATGCGTTCGCACGAATGTGCTTCGCGAACGCCCGCGCGCTCTATGCCCGCTGGGGAGCCGAGGTGAAGGTCAAGGCCCTCGAGGACCATCATCCAGAGCTGGCGCCGCAGGGGTTGCCGCCGACCGCGACGTTCACGGCGAGACGGTCGGACCTCGATCTCTTGTCGGTAGTGAAGGCTTCGCAGAGGATCTCGAGCGAGCTCGTCCTCGACGATCTTTCCCGCACGCTGGTGCGCGTGGTGATGGAACAAGGAGCGGCGCAATCCGGCTACCTGATTCTCTCGCGGGAGGGGCAACTCACGCTCGAAGCCGCAGCGACGTTCGGCGAGAAGGGCCTGCGGGTGGAGTTGCTGCCCAGCGTCCCGGTGGCCGGCTCTGGACGCGTCCCGGAGGGCATCGTGGAGCACGCGGCGCGTACGCGTGAGGCGATCATCCTGGACGGGGCGGCGCCGCTCGCGAGTGCGCTGCGGGACGATGGGCTCGAGGAGCGCAAGCCGAGATCGGTCCTCTGCATGCCGCTCAAACGCCGCACGGAGGCGGTGGGGTTCTTGTACCTGGAGAACGCGCTCGTGCCGGGGGCCTTCACCCACGCACGTCTGATGGTGCTCGAGCTGTTGGCGTCGCAGGCCGCCATCTCCGTCGAGAACGCCCGCCTGCTGGCGCGGGAGCGCGTGGCTCGAACAGCCGCGGCGCAGGCGCAGTGGAGATCGGGGTTCCTGGCGGAGTCCGGCGCGCGGCTGGCCGAATCGCTGGCGTATGACGAGGTTCTCCACGTGCTTTCCCAGCAGTCGGTGCCCTTGCTGGCTGACTGGTGCGAATTCGACATGGTCGAGGACGGCCGCCTTCAGCGGCGCGCGGGGAGGCACGTCGACCCCGCCAAGCGGGCGCTGCTCGAGGAGTTGGCCGAGCGCTATCCCCCTCAGTGGGATTCGCCCCATCCGGCGGCGCGGGTCCTGCGGAGCGGGCAGACCCTGCTGCTCCCGGAGCGCACCGGCCGGCAGAACCTGGACGAGACGCTCCGTGAACACTCCGTCGACTCAGCGCACGCAGAGCTCATTCGAAGGCTGGGGACGAAGGCCATGCTCGTCGTGCCGCTGCGGACGCGGGCGAGGTTCTTGGGGGTCTTCACCCTGGCATCCGCCACCGCGGATCGGTACGGGCCGCCCGAAGTGGAGCTGGTCGAGGAGCTTGGGCGGCGGGCTGCCATGGCGCTGGAGAACGCGCTGCTCTACCGACAGGCCCGCGAGGCCATCCGCGTGAGGGACGACTTCCTCTCGATCGCGTCGCACGAGCTCAGAACTCCGCTGACCCCACTGCAGCTCCAAATTCAGGCGCTGCAGCGGCAGGTCCGCGCCAGGGGCGGGGAGTTGGGCACGGAGGAGCGGACCGAGAAGCGACTGGACGTCATCCTTCGTCAGACCAAGAGACTGGCGAGGTTGGTCGACGAGCTCCTGAACATCTCCCGAATCGTCGGGGGGCGGATGAGGCTCGAGCTTGAGCCGGTCGATCTCTCGGCGGTCGTTCGAGACGTCGTCGACACGCTGCGGGAGCAGGAGGAGATCGCTCGCAGCGCCTCCGAGGTCCGGGTGAGCGCGGCGCCCGGCGTCGTCGGCCGCTGGGATCGCCTGCGGGTCGAGCAGGTCGTCACGAACCTGGTCTCGAACGCGCTCAAGTTTGGCGCCGGCAAGCCCGTGGACATCCACGTCCAGTCGAGCGCGACGACGGCCACGCTCACCGTAGTGGACCGCGGCATCGGAATTCGCCCGGAGACGGTGGGGCGAATCTTCGGCCGGTTCGAGCGGGCAGTCTCGGAGAAACACTACGGGGGGCTTGGCCTGGGGCTCTTCATCGTGAAGCAGATCGTTGACGCTCTAGGTGGAGCCATCCAAGTCCAATCTCGTCCCGACGCCGGCGCGACCTTCACCGTGACGCTGCCTCTGAGCGGCCCCCAAGAGGTTGCCCTGCCACAACCAGCCGTGAGCCCTTGACGCTTCTGCCCTGTCGAATCGGCCCACGCTCGCTGCGCCGAGGAGCCTCCAGCACGACAGGCCCCAGCCGCATGAAGCACGGGCCCGGGCGGCGCGCACTCGGGTTTACGCCCCCCAACCGGTTCCGCTCGGGACAGGAAGCGGAGGAAGACGAGTGCCGTCCTTTAGTTCGACGTCTTTGACCATCTCCACGGGTGGGCCCTGGATAGTCCAATCACCGTTGTCGGAGTGAATGGTGCCGTTGGCGAAGTTGTAATCCACCGTGGTGCGCTCGATCGTCCGGTCGCCGGGGAAGCTGATCGACTTAAACGCGCCCAGGTCCTTATCGAGCACCTCGCGAACCAGCAGCGGGCTGATCCACTTCCCACACGAACGGTCATTGATCACGACCGATCCCAAGCTGCTGTCGCTGAAGTCGTCACGCGTGAACTGGACGGATCCCTTCTCGAATACCGCTTCGGCGGTTTCGGTTGCCGGAAGAACGTGAACGCCCTTGAGCTCACCAAGCTTCATCTCCGACCCCACCTCGAGAACCACAGGAGGGGGCTTCGGCGGGAAGACGAGGTCGCGAAGGTCGCGAAGGACTGGAAGGTCACGAATGGGCATGGCAGGCTCAGGAGGAGAGAGGAGGCTTGAGGAGGCTTCTAGTAGCTATTGTCGGCCAATACCCTTCGCTTGTTGCCTCTTTACATTCTTCCATTCCAGGTTCGATCGGCGATGCATTCGGGAAAAGGTGCTTTTCCCCGCGAGAACAGGTTCGGGGTTTGGCTATGGCTCGCCGGCAGCAAGCGGATCGCGCGGGCCACACCGAGACACGGCACGGATGAGCTGCGGATGACTGCGACATCGGCGTCGAATGAGCGCGAACCGCGACCCGTGTGGTGATCCTGCGCCGTTTCATCCCGCGCGGGCCACCGCTAGTCTTCGGCCTGCACTGGGTCAGGCATCTCGGCCCATTCGCCTGCTCCGCACGCTCATCATTTCGAGAATTGAAACAAATACCAAAACAAATACCCATGAGCTGCAAACTTAGGGAGCAAGAAAAAACCATGAAGACAGGAACCACCCTGGGGTTCAAATACGTTGTGGCCGCCCTGGTCGCCTGCGCGGCCTGCGGCCCCAGTCAGGTCGAAGGTCCGAAGGAGCCGATCCACCTGCGTGGAATCTTCGCGATCACTGGCCCCGTCGCCGATCAGACCGCGCCGCTGAACGCCGGGCTGCTCGATTCGATCCGGGACGCAAACGACAATGGAGGGATCCTCGGCCACCCGATTGAGATCCAGTACGAGGACTTTCAGTACGTTCCGCAAAACGCCCTCGACCTGTACAATAAATACAAGGCTGACACCGAAGCCTGGGCGAAGGTCTCGACCATCTTCGGCACCGGGACCGCGGACACCCTGAAGCTCGGTCCGGAGCTCGTGAAGGACTCCAAGGCCTTCATGACGTTTTCCTATGCGGGCTCTCTGGCGAGCCCGAGCCCGGTTAAGAAAACCATCACGCTGCCCGACAACTCCACGGTGGCGATCGACACCCCCGGCTTCCCCTACGTCTTCTTCGCGGGCACGGACTATTCGACGATGGTCCGAGTGGGTCTCGAGTTCGTCAAGAAGCAAGGAGGGCGCAAGGTGGCGTTCGCTTATTGCAGCGTCGGGGTCTGCACCGAGCCCATCCCCGCTGGGAAGCTGCACGCCGCCGCGTTGAACCTGCAGGTCACCGCAGACATCCGGCCAGAGCTGACCGAAACTCAGGAGCAGATCAATGCAAAGGTTTCGGCGTTCTTCGCCAACAATCCAGACACGGATTGGGTTTGGATCGCGAACACGCGGGTGACGGCCGTCAGGACCGCCAAAGCGGTGAAGCAGTTCGGACCGCCTGGCGTGAAGATGATCGTGAACACCAACGCCTTCGACGAAGCCGTCTTCGGCGAATGCTCGAACGACTGCGTGAGCAACTACTTTGGCGTGCTCCCCGTGGCCGCCTATGGCGACCTCCGCTACCCGGGCATGGATGCGGTCGTGGCCCTTCACGACAGGATTCGGGCGGCGGATGGGCAGCCCACCACGCTCCACGCCAACCTCCAGTACCTGAAGGGCTACCTGACCTTCTTCATCTGGCGGAAGGCCGTCGAGCAGGTGCTTCAGGCGGGACAGGAGCTCACCGGCCCGAACATCAAAGCAGCCTTCGAGACCTTCTCCGGACTCGACACCGGAGGGGTGAGCCCTCCGCTGACGTTCACGCCCACCGACCACCGCCCGATGTCGCGAGGACGCATCTACTCCATCAACAGCTTCGGGAAGTTCCAGTACGAAGACGAGCCCACGGTCGAGCTAAAACCTGAATGGCTCGGCTGGTAGCTCCGACGCCTCCTCCTGCTGTTGGCAGTCGTCTCGCCGTAACGGGTCCTCAACGTGCCCATTCTCGTACTGACTTGCTTCTTGGTGGCGTCCCAAGTGCCGGCGGAGGACTCAGCGCTCGTGGACGCTGGGTCCCGGTCGGGCTCGATCAAGGAGTTCGACCAACTCAGCAACGACGACCTGGCGGCAATGAGCCTGGAGGACTTGCTCGCGGAGGTGAAGGTCTCCACCTCGTCCAAAATTGAAAGCAGCTTCGAGCGCTCCCCCTCCATTCTCGCGATCTTCAGCAGGGCGGAGTTGGACATGATGGGCGCTCGGCAGCTGAGCGATCTGCTCCCCTTCATCCCCGGCTTCTTCGAGGTGGCCTCCCCGCTGGACCGCAACTTCGCCGTTCGCGGCATCCACGCCTCACTCTCCCAGCACTTCGTCGTCCTGCTGGATGGGCTGAGGGTCAACGATCTCCTCTTCGCGAACGCCTCTCCGGACGGGATCAGCCTGGAACACGCGCAGCGGGTGGAGGTCGTCCGCGGTCCCGGCTCCGCCATCTACGGGGCAAACGCGTTGATGGCCGTGATCAACATCATCACCGCGAAACCCAAGGAGACCGGGGCTCGCGCGTCAATCACCGGCGGGGCGCCCACCCAGCTGCGGCTGGACGCCAGGATGGTGACGCAAGCGGGAGAGAAGCGTGTCGTTCAGGTGTCCGGGTCCGTTTGGGGGCGCAGAGGGACCAGGTTCGGGGTCGGATCCGAAGAGGACATCCTCCTCCCGAGCCTCGGCGCGAACGTCACCGACGGCCTTCAACCCGGCGAGAACCTCACCAACCCGCCTGGTGCGGTCACCCTCTCCATCAACCGGTATTCGCCAAGCTTCGACTTCCTCGTCAAGGTCGAGGAAGAGGACAGCTGGGCGGTGCGGGTAGGCGCCTCGCGCAACGACTACTTTCCCCAGCGGACCTCCCGGCAGAACCTGTTCAACCCGGGCTCTTCGACGGTTGCTCCGCAATACTTGAAAGAGCGACTCCTGGTCGACATCGAGAAGCGCTTGGGCCAGCGAGAGGGCCTGGGGCAGTTGACGGTACGGCCCTCGTTCCAGATGTTCAACCATGTGGCGAAGTCGCAAGTCGTCGGGGCTGACTCATTCCTCGAAGCGAGCCGCCAGAACGCCCCGGTGATCACCGGGTGGTCCGGTCGCGATTTCAGCTTCATGACCACGGTGGATTACTTGAAGGAGTTTCCCGCGTTCTGGATCCTCTCGGACAACTCCCTGATCGTCGGCGCGCAGGCGGAGCTCAACGTCCTAGACGACTATCGAGCCCGAAGCTGCCGGCTTGACTTGGAGAACCGCCTTCCCCCCAGCATCT
>JBQTKE010000019.1:0-16050 GCA_052386435.1 Myxococcaceae bacterium | reverse complement strand
CTCCCTGCACAGAGCTTCCGCCGCGAGGATCATGGGCGTCGACCTCCATGCCGCAAACCGGGTCGTGGACGACATCCCTTCCCGCGGACATCGGCGGATGGGGTGCATGGGAATGGTGCTGAGGCGTGTGAGGTCGACTCATGTGGGGTCCGTCCTTTCCTTTGCAAACGCGCCAGGCGGAGTCGCCTTACAGTCTCCGTCACCGCTTCCTGCGCTTCCCAGTGGGTGTCCACAGGAGGATTGGACGAGCCCGTCGTTGCCAGCGCCTCAGGCCCGTCGGAAATACAGGCCCGAGTACGCATCGATCCGATGACCTTGATGGAACGGAATCCGGCACGAGTGACGATAGTCCTCCCAGCGGTCGACCAGCTCGTACCCTTGTGTGGTCACCTGCTCGATGAAGTCCCCGTCATTGAATGCGTACTGGGGGGCGAAGGATGTGCCGGTGTTCTGCAGAGTAACGAAGTCCCTGCCCTCCCAGAGCGGAAGCTTGGTCAGGAGGAGGTGCTTCGGCTTCCCGCTGAGACCGGACAGGAATCTGCCGAGTGAAAAGTTCTCGATGTACTGAAGGGCCCCGGCGGAGATGAGGACGTCGAAGCCCTCAGCGTCTTGCGCCTGCGTCGTGAACTCCAAGCCGGACGCGTTCTGCTCCAAAGCCCGTCGCCGTCCTTGTTCGGCCACGCTCGGCACCTCACATACACGCCAGCGAAACCCCTCCGGGAACTGCAGATATCGACCGTACGCGTAGTACTGCACGCCCACGTGGCCGCCGAGATCGAAGACGCGGATCCCCGGCTTCAGAATTCGGTCGAGCCAGAACAGCACGGGATAGTCATAAGAAAAGACGCGCTGGGTGCGCTCCTCGTACGCCAGGGCAAAGGCCTGGCTGTCAAAGCCGAGGGGCGCGCCTTCCGGAGCCGAACGCCGTGCTTCAGCAAACGTAGCGAAGACGCCTCGAAACGCTCCTGGTGCTCGACGAAAAAAAGAATCGTACCGGCGATGCCGGAGGGTCTTGATTCCTGGCAAAGCCAGCAGGCGCTCCTTCACGAGGAGGGTTGCTGAGGGCATCTGGTGAGAGCTGATCGGCAAGGCACGTTCTCCTCCTGATAAGTCATTCGGGCGTAGCCAGGGCGCGTTCGAGGAACCGGCGCAGTCGCTCGAGGTACGCGTCGCCCGCGGCGCGTAAGAAGTCGCCGTGCCCGGCATCCGGAACGATCCAGAGCTCCGAGCCAGCAGGGGCTGCCTGCGACATGCGCTCAACCATGTCCGGCTGTGGTTCGCGCTCGCCGTAGACAAGCATTACGCGCCGCGCTCGCGTTCGACGCAGGTCCTCAATGGGTTTGAACCCAGCGACATCGACGCCGGCCTTCGCGAACGTTCGCAGCGCAAGCCACTGGCCCAGCCAACCCGAATCCTGAAAGTCGAACCGCATGTCTGATTCAAAGTCATCTACCGGGGACAGCAATACCATGGCCCTCAGACGACCATCCACCGCCGCAGCGCGTACTACCGCCGCAGCGCCAATGGAGAAGCCCACGGCGCCGATACGCCGCTCGTCCACGCCCTCCTGTTTCGCGACAAACTCGACTGCCGCGAGGACGTCCGCGCGTTCGCGCTCTCCCATGGTCGAAATGGAACCGCCGCTTTCGCCGTGGGCACGTAGGTCGAAAAGCAGCACGCCAAACCCAGAGGCACTCAGGCTTTCAGCCTCCTTCAAGAGCTCGGTGCGGCTCTCGCCCCAGCCGTGAGCGAGCACGATGGCAGCACTGTTCGAGGTCGGCCGGTACCAGCCGCGAAGGGGGATCCCGTCGTTCGCGAGGAACGACGCAGAAACCCAGTGCAAAGGAGGACCGCCGACGACTGCTCCAGGACGACCGCGGAGAAAGCCTCTCACCGTCGAGCGAGCGCGAAGAGCTTTGACCGTGACCCAACCGCCCCACAGAGCAGCGGCGACGGCGGCAACGAGCGAAATTCGAGAGGTGAGGGGGCCCATCCCCGTTGGTAGGCGCGGGGCGAACCTTTGTGACTGAATCAGGGACGCTTTCAGTGCCGGCGAGTTGGCTGGCGCGCCCTGCGGATGCGGCGCGGTCCACCGTCGGGCTCGCGTTTTGTAATCTCGGTGCGAAGCGCACCTATCCATCCATGGGCCGGCCCTTCCGGCCCGCGCCAGGAGTTGTAGTGTCGTCGCCGGAGTGCGCGTCGGGCGATCCTCCGGGTCCACTCGATAGCGACCTGCTGACTGGCGAAGGATGCCCTAGCGAAATGCACTGGGCGCGTTGCACTTTGCAACTCTGAATGCTCAATCCAAACGGAGCTGTTCGACATTTTTCTCGAGGTAGCACGCGAGCCGAAGGGCCTGCTTCTCGGTCGCACACTGGAACGTCATTGGGTTGCGGCCAGTGACCAAGAACCGGACCTCCCACGTCTCGCCAACCCGGACAACTTTCACTCTGTCGCCGTTACCTGCTGCCATAGGCCTACGATCCACTTCGCTCTTTGTTTGCCTCGAGCGCGCGCCGCACGGTGTCCTTCAGCTTGCAGAGTGGCCCGTCCAACGCGTGCCAGCCGTCGACCCCACCGCGTGGTGCTTCGGCCGCCAGCGCGAGGTCGTCCACCGGAAGCGCGAGGACAGCCGAGAGCAGAGTGAGCGGCGCGTCGCTGACCGCGCCTGAGCACAACACCAGGCGGGAGAGACTGTCGGACGGGGCACGTGAGAGCATCTCACCGGACGCAGCAAAGCTTGCGCCAACAAGTCGCTTCGACCTCTCCCAACGTCAGGCCCAAAGCGGCGTGGCAGGCCACCTCGTGGCCGTGGCATTTCGCCATGCCCCTCCGCGGGGAGTGGCTCGACGACCAGCAAAGCTCGGTGGCATGAGGCGTGCTCATCGGGCCCCCATGCTTAAACCTTGGCTCGTCCTGCCCGTCTTGGCCCTGCTTGGCTGCTCCCGCGAAGCGAATGTCAACCGCCGCTCCTTGTCCGTGGTCGCTCAGCGGCCCACCAAGAAGGATCTCGCCGTTACCTTGAGTTACCCCGCGGAGCTCAAACCTCTCCGGCAGACGGAGATCCAGCCACTCGAGGTGCACGGCTTCGTCACGCAGCTGCTGGTGGACCGCGGTCATTCTGTAAAGGTGGGACAGGTGCTCGCGAAGTTGGACTGCACCGGGTACGCCGACGACCGTGCCAAGCAACGTGAGGCGCTGCGGCAACTGGAGGCGAGACACGAATTCGCGCGTCAGACGTTAGAGCGCCTCCGACCGATGGCCGAGCAGAAGTATTTGGGTGCGCAGGATCTCGCGAAGGCGCAGACCGAGGCCACCCAGGCAGATGCGGCGCTCGGACAAGCAGCGGCGACCTTGAGGGCCGCAGAGACGCGCGTAAAGGATTGCGTGCTCACCGCTCCGTTTGATGGAGACATCACAGCGCGCCACGTCGACGTTGGCGCACGGGTCGGGCCCGGCGTTCCGCTCTTCACGCTCGTGGATGGACGCACGCTTCGCGCCACCGTCCACCTGGTGGATCTTGATGCAGGGAAGGTGCACGCCGGCCAACCGGCGGCGCTCACCGTCGAAGCCTTTCCCGGAAGGGTCTTCGAGGGCCGGGTAGAGAGGGTCGTCAAAGCGCTGGACCGCGCCACGCGGACGCTGGCGGCGGAGGTGGACATCTCCAACGACGAAGACCTGCTGCGACCCGGGCTCTTCGCGCGGGTGAAGCTCACGGTTGCCACCCATCCGGGAGCTCTCCTCGTTCCGGCCGTGGCGCTGCTCGTCCAGGAGGAGGAAAGCTCCATCTACCTCACCGACATGAAGACCGCGCGGCGACAGAAGGTGAAGCTCGGCTTCGATGACGGAGAATGGGTGGAGATTCTGGAAGGCGTGTCCGAGCAAGACCGCGTGGTGGTCGCCGGCAAGGATCTCCTAGGCGACGGGGCCGCGGTCGAGGTCACCGAGACCGCGCCGGCCCACGCCGTGGACACCGCGGTACCCGATCAGGGCAAGGCGGTCAGCCCGGCGGCGCGATCGGAGCTTGCACCATGACGCGTCTGGCCCTGCGAAACCCGATTGCGGTCCTGATGGGCGGAATTGCATGCGCGCTCGTCGGCTTCCTCGCGGTTCGTCAGCTTCCGGTGGACCTGTTTCCGCGCGTGGACGTGCCAGTCATCATGGTGGGCACGCTGTATCCGGGCGCCAGCCCCGAAGTCGTGGAGCGCACCGTGAGCTACCAGGTCGAACGCGCGGTGAGCCAGACCGCGAACCTGGACTACGTGAGCAGTCAGTCACGCTACGGACTTTCCATCGTCCGAAGCTGGTACCGGTGGGGGACCAACATCGACGCAGCCCAACTCCAGGTCTCCCAGGAGGTTTCTTCCATCTTGAAGAACCTCCCAAAGGGAATCTACCCGCCGTTCGTGGTCGCCTTCGACGTGTCGAACATCCCGGTCGCCAACATCCTGATGGAGTCAACCGAACTGGATGAAAAGTCTCTCTACGAGCTGGCGACGAACGTCATTCAGCCGCAGCTCTCCAGCCTCCCTGGCATCTCGTACGCAAGCCCCACGGGTGGAAAAGTGCGCGAGATTGTCGTCCGGCTGGATCCGGACCGGCTGCGTGCACGTGGCGTAGACGTGGGCGACGTTGAGAAGGCCGTCATCGATTCGAACCTGCTGATGTCCGCAGGGGACATGAAGATCGGCACGCTCAACTACAACGTCTTTGCAAACAGCCAGGTGGCGAACCTGGAAGAGCTGAACCGCGTGGTGGTGAAGACCTCGCGCGGGATTCCGGTCCACTTGTCTGATGTGGGCGCTGCAGTAGACGGCAGCGCCATCCAGGTGAATGTCGCCAGAATCAACGGAAAGCGCGGAATGTATCTCTCGGTGTACCGCCAGCCTGGCACCAACGCGGTGGAGGTCGTGGACGCGCTTCAAGAGGCGTTGCCAACGCTCTCCGGCGTTCCTGCGAGCGTGAAGATGACCGTGGCGTTTGACCAGGCCAAGTTCGTGCGCGCCAGTCTCTCCGCGCTGCAACACGAAGCGCTGCAGGGTGCCCTCCTGGCGGTGCTCGTCATTGCCTTCTTCCTGGGTAACCTGCGTTCAACGTTCATCGTCTTTTTGAGCCTGCCGCTCTCGGTGCTGGCCACCTTTCTCGGTCTTCAGCTCACGGGTGAGACACTCAACACCTTCACGCTGCTCGGTCTCACGCTGGTCGCCAGCCGCATCATCGACAATGCCATCGTCGTGCTGGAGAACATCCACCGCCATCTCAAGGAGGGGAAGGCGCCGCTTCAGGCCGCTTACGACGGCGCCAGCGAAGTGGCCCTGCCCGTCCTCGCATCATCTCTCGTGACGGTCATCGTCTTCGCGCCCATCGTCATGGTCGAGGGGGTGGCGCGCTTCCTGTTTACGCCCATGTTGGTGACGATGGCGCTCGGAATGGCCGCTTCCTACGTCGTGGCCATCACGGTCGTGCCCGTGCTCTGCAGGAAGCTATTGCGCGAGCACTCCGAGCACTCCGAGGCTGCGCACGGTGGCCGAGCAGCCGCCCTGCTCGCCAAGGCGCAACGGGCTGTGGATGCGGTGGAGGCACGGTACGAACTGCTGTTGCGTTGGGCGCTCTCACGACCAGGACGCGTCGTCGCTGGAACGACATTGCTCTTTCTTGCCTCGTTGACGCTCGTACCGCTGTTGGGCACCGAATTCTTCCCCTCTACGGACGAAAGCCAGTTCCGAATCGTGCTGCGCGGTTCCATTGGAACGCGGCTGGAGGAGACGGAGCGTGAGCTCGAACGGATGGAAGGGCTGGTCAAGGAGGCTATCCCGGCGGGACATCTCAAAACGATTTTGGGAAACGCCGGCACACCGCGCGGAAGTCGTTCTGCCTTCTACAGCACCAACACCGGGCCTCATTCAGCGTATCTCCAGGTGGAGCTGGTCCCGCCAGGTCAGCGAGACGTCTCCTCAGACGAATACGTGAGCCGGCTGCGCACCCTCCTTCAGAAAGCAATGCCCGGACGGACGCTCTCCTTCGACCCCGGCGGCGTGATGAAGAAGGTTCTCAACTTCGGCTTCTCCGCGCCAATCAGCGTGGAAATTTCCGGATACGACCTGGCGCAGGCACGGGACACGGGCCGAGCGGTGGCTGCCGCAATCACCGAAGTCGACGGAATCAAGGACGTGCTCATCAGCCGCGAGGAGAATTTCCCACAGCTGAATGTCACAGTGGACCGCGAGAAGGCTGCCTTGGCGGGCTTGAGTCAGCGGGATACCGCGCAGGCTCTGCTCGGATCCCTCCTCGGCAATTACTCCTCAGCGCCGTACTTCCAGGATCCGAAGACGGGCAACCAGTACCCCATCGTCACGCGCGTCCAACCGGCCTCCCTGAGCAGGCTGGAGGACCTCGGAAATCTCAGCGTGGTGAACGCCGGAGGTGCACCCGTCTATCTGAAGGCGGTGGCAGACATCAGCCGCGGAAGCGGTCCGGTGCAGATTGACCGTCGTCGCCTGGAGCGTGTGGTGGAGGTGACCGCCAACCCAGCAGGCCGCGATCTGGGTGCTGTCTCCGCGGACGTTCGAGCCGCGGTGGACAAGCTGAAACTGCCGCCTGGCTTCCGGATTCGGCTGCGCGGCCAGACGGAGATCCAGGAACGCACCTTCGCGAGCCTGGGCAGTGCGACGCTGCTGGCCCTTGCGCTTGTCTACATGCTGCTGGCCAGCCAGTTCAGATCACTCCTTCAACCGTTGGTGATGATGACGAGCGTGCCGCTTGGCCTGATCGGCGTCTTCGCGGCGCTGGCGCTGACAGGAACCACGCTGTCCACCACGAGCGCAATGGGCATCATCATGATGGTGGGTGTGGCGGTGTCGAACGGCGTGCTGATGCTCGACTACGCCAATGTGCTCAAGCGTGGCGGCGCGACAGCAGAAGAAGCCATCATCCGCGCGGGCCGGGCGCGCCTGCGTCCCATTTTGATGACCAGCCTGGCGACCCTGCTCGGACTGTTGCCCATGGCCCTGGGCCTGGGCGAAGGAAGCGAAACCAACGCTCCGCTCGCGCGCGCGGTGGTGGGAGGCCTGTCCGTCTCCACCGCGCTCACCTTGCTCTTCGTGCCAGTGCTCTACAATTGGGTGGAGAAGCGCTTTGGAAAACCAGCCAACGTCAAAGAGGAAGAAGCGCTCCAAGAGTTGGGGGCAACCTCGTGAGCTCCTCCTTCCTGGTTGCGCTGCTGTCTCTGTGCGCTGGGGCGTCTGGCGAGCTGACACTCGAAGAGGCGCTGCGGAGGACTGAGCAGCAGCAGCCACTTCTGAAGGCAGCCGCATACCGCAGAGAAAGCGCAGAGCACGCTGTGTCAGGAGCGCGCGCCGACTTGCTGCCGCAGGTGAATCTCTCCGCACAGGGATTCATCGCCACCGCCAACAACCCGCCCACCGCTTGGGTTTCGCCTGTGGACATCATCCGCGCCGGCACCCGCCCCGCCGCTTATTCGGACAGCTCACTCTGGACGCCCTTTGGGAGCACCTTCGTGGGCGTGGGCGTTCGTCAGCCGCTGCTCGACTTCTCTGCGTATGCGCGACTGTCCGCTGCGAAATCCACCCTCGCTGCAGCAGAGGCCGCAGCCGCCTTCACCTACCAGCAGATGCTGCTGCGAACCGCGGATACCTTCTACCGCGCGCTGGCGGCGGAGGAGGACCTCGCTGCGGCAACGGCCTCCCTCCAGCGCACGCGAGCACAACGCGGAGAGGCCGAAGCAGGCGTGAAGGCCGGCCTCAAGCCGTTGCTCGACAGCGCACGCGCGGAAGCCAACGAAGCCGCCGCCGAAGCACGCCTGCATGAAGCCAGAGGAATGTCGGACGTTGCGAGAGCAGCGCTCGCGTTCGCACTGGGTAGCCGTCCGGAGAAGCTGAAAGAGAAGCTGATTCGTCCACCGGACACCGCGGCCCCATCGCCGAAGAACCAAGATGCCGTCAGACCGGACATCCTCGCCCTTCAGGCGGAAGGAATGGCCGCACGGGCACGCGCGAGGGCAGCATTCGCCGCCGGACTTCCCCAGGTCTCCGTAGTGACCTCGGCTTCATTCCGAGGGTTCGCCGACCCTCTTCCACGCGTTCCGAACTGGGGCGTCGGCTTGGTCGCCACGGTGCCTCTCTATCTTGGAGGGGGGCCCCGCGCAGACGCGGCGCAAGAGGAAGCGCGCGCCAACGAACTGCAAGCTCGAGAGGCCGCGGAACGCGACAGTGCGTCGTACCAGGTCATTGAAGGCGAGCGGCTTCTCGCGGCATCCACGCTGTCGCTTTCAGCGGCCGAGCGCCAGCTCCAAGCGTCGAAAGCGGGATTGGCGCAGGCAGAAGCACGATACCGGCAAGGGTTGGGAGGAATTGTCGAATTGGTGGATGCCCAAACGCAGCTGGCAGCGGCCGAACAAGCCATCGTACGCGCACGGCTGAACGTGGGACTCGCCCGCGTGCATCTGCTGTACGCGGGGGGAGGTTTGCGTACTGGCTTTCCTTCGCCTCCCGCGGGCTGACGTCTCCTCAATTCCAGAGACCGTCCAGGATTCCCTACTTCACCCTGCCGCCGCTGCAGCTCGGTTCCGCTGACCGGCGAACAACTGGCGCGCTGCATCTGCTTTCTTTGGGCGTGACGAGTGACGAGTCGACGCGGAAGCGGCTGCTCATCCTGAGCGCCTCGTGATGTCGTCGCGATCGGCGGAGACCTCAGGTTCTTGACGAGCTGCGCGGTGAAGCTTCTCCACATCGGCCGGCGATCGCGAGCAGCCCAACGCCACCAGCGCCGTGACGGCAAGGCAACGTCGACGAGACATGGCCGCGGCCAGCGCACCAAGGCGGCGGGGGCGAGGCAACCCAGCGGAGCTCAAGCGTCGGTGGGTAGGAGCTTGAAGGCTTTGCAATGTTTGGGACGGATGGAACGAAAGTGACGCTCATCGAGCGTCACCACGAGTTCGGTCTCCAACCTCTCAGCAAGCGCTACTACCGAGGCGTCAACGGTTCCGAGCGGGAAGTTTCCGTAGCGATGGACCAGGTGCGCGATGCGCTCCCAATCTTCAGGGAGGGGTGCCTCGACCTCGAGTCGTTCCAGGCCTCGAACAAACGCCGCCTCAGCCTTGGCACCCAACCGGGTTCCTGCCAGGTAAGCCACCTCCGCGACGACCAGTATGGGCACGACCAGCCGCAGCTCGGGTCCCTCGAGCACTTCGACACAGCGCGAGTGGTCGGCGTCGTCTCGGTCCATCACCGCATAGAGGGGACCCGTATCAACGATCGCCAGCATGTCCCCACTCGCGGGTGAGAATCTTCTCGGCATCCCGCGCCGTGTGGCGCCGTCCGCTTCGTCCCACCCCGATGAACGAAAGCTTCTTGTCCTGCGCATCAAACAGTCCCAGTTGCTTCGAAACCGCGGCTCGGACGACCTCCGAGACGGAGACCCCACGGCGCCGTGCCTCACGCGAAAGTCGCTCAGAAAGGTCTTGGGGCAGGCTGATGGTGATGCGGCTCATAACTTCATAATGTAGGCGACGACAGGCGCGGCCGCAACCCAGAGAGGCGCTCCGATTCGGACGATGGTCATCGTGTCGGGCGACGCGTACGTGGATCATCCCGCCTTCGGTCCATTTGAAGGGGTGAGCTTCGGCGGTCCAATCATCGATGAACTGCAGGATTTTTCGCTCGAGGTCGGAGAGGTCGTCGAAGTTGGGAGCCGCCAGGCGCGTTCATCCACGAGCAGTGAACGGGTGTGAAATGCATCGAGAAGCGTGGATGCGCGGCCAGCCACGCTCGCGCGATCTCCCTCTGCCGCGATGGATGCTGACGTTGTCGCAGATGAGGGGATTTTGGCACCAGGTCGAAAGACTGGTTTGGGCGAGTTGACGTGGGGCGTTTCAGGAGAGCGTCAAAGGGCTGGGCGAGCGCACCATCACCCACACCATCCCGCCTTGGAGACGCAACACCATTTCGTTCGCTCTCTGTCGGCTCACACACTCCGGAGGCGCGAGCACAATGTCAGTCGGTGCATATCATCACTTTTCGCCTTTTTTGCCACATCCTGAAGCACGCTAATGCGTCTAGCCACATCCTGAAGCACGCTAATGCGTCTAGTTGTAGCAGCGCACGCAAACGGATTACGCTCGCCGTTATGACTGCCTTCGCGATTGAAAATATGGACGGGAGAGATTTGCTGTTTCCGTTCCTTGTCATGTTGCAGCGGCGTGACGTCAGGTTGGCGACTTGGGTCAAGCAAACAGCAAATCAGGTTAACTTGCTGCTCTCGCAACTGGCGCGTGCTGTTTAAAAACGGGGGGGGGCATTGGATCCGCAGCGGAGGTTAGACGCATCTTTCACAGCAATTGCTCGCCAACGGTGGCCCTCCGGCCATTCTGAATATTCGGAAGCGCATCGACGGAATGGGTTTCAGCAACACTCGTAGGTTCAAACTTTCTGACGCCTAAATTACCCAATGAACGAGACCGTTGACTGGATTGGCAAGTCCTTCGCCCAGTGGGAAGCCGAGGGCGAGTACCCAATGATGCGGTTTAGTAGATGCAGGACCGCCTCATCTGAGCACGAAGAGCTTCTGTTCCCTCACTACAAGTACGACGGAATCGGATTTCTCGTGCATATGTTCAGAAAATTGGGCTTTGGGCACTATCGCCATCTCCCTACGATGAACCCAGGCGCCCGAATACCTCCGAGTGAACTCGTAATCCCCGTCTTGACGGATCGCCAAGGACGCTGGCGTTCCCAGCGACCCTGGACGCGGGGGAGCGCCAAACCCACGGGAATTGCCCGCCACATACTTTCGAGTGCCCAAACAGCGGCCCTTAGCGCGTACTCTGTCCGTCAGGGGGGATTCACGGTTAATACCCTTCTGCTCCACAGCCTCCATCGGGCCATCTGTCCGCTTCTTGAGGACCCGACACGCCCTGTAATCTGGCGCATGCCGGTGAATTTGCGCGGCGGGCTAAACCTGCCAGACGAGTGTTCGAACCACTCCTCGTGTATTGACGTCGAAGTTTATCCGGATGATCCTCCGGCCGTCATACACGCCCGAGTGAGAGAACTCCTGAAGCAAGGGGTACACTGGGCTTACTACCACCTGCTGGCTACTGCGGGTCGCGAAGGAAACCAGACCATTCGCGTCAACAGGCGGGTTACACCTCCAATCGCGTTGTTCAGCAACGGGGGAGCGTGGGAGCCTGAAGAAGGCTTTGCCTGTGACGATTACGCCTGGACGGGGACGCCTCCCGTCCGATCGGACCGTTACCAGTTGGGCGCGGGCATCTTGACATGGCGAGGGAGGACCTCGCTGACGCTCCAGGCCCACCCTTCCATCTCCACCGATCCAGGGGAGGCGGCTTCTTGGATGGAAGCGTGGACCAGAAACTTGGCCTCCTTCACCGACGGCGCCTGACACTGACGAGGTAGGTGCCCAGCAGGGTCGCCCCAGGACTTGACTGCTCCTGAGGTCCCCACCAGATCCGGACGAGGAGATTGCCGCCATCTGGCTCTTCCGCCGTAACCGATCGCTCACGGGCGCAGGACGGACGTAGTGCGCGAGCGTACGCTCTCGGAGGCGAAGACCGTCGTCGGGCAACGAATTGGCTACAAGGTGTTCGCGGTCGGCGGTGACCAGAGATAGGCGGGCGCGTCAGAAATCATCGTCGCGCTCTGCATCGGCCAGCGCCCGCTCCGTCACCTCTCACCACCGGCCAGCTTTGGGACCATTTCCACCGGGATCACCGGGGACCATGGGACCACCTGGGCTCGCGCAGGCTCTCGGCGAGGATGCTTATGGATGCCGCCAGCGCGAGGTGTGGTGGCTCAACCGTCTCCTTGCACGTTGGAGGCCCAAGTACCAAACCAGTGGAATGATCGTTGAACGCGACAACTATCTTGACACTCAACACCCTGGAGTTCAGGATCTCCTCGGAGAGTGAAACTTCGGCAGATTGTTTCGTATCGACCCGTAGTTTGGTGCTTCGATTCTATTTCATTCTTCTTCCGTCAAACGGCTCGCGACGCTTCACAGTCGCAGTAGACGCTGATCGTAAACATCACATTTCGCCCCATCCCGAGATCTTAAAATGTACCCAATTTTCCGCAGCCTGACTGGATTGTACACGTGTTTGTTTATTGCGTTCGCTTCGACCACTCTTGCGAGTGAGCCCGTCAAGGACGAGAAAAAACCCATCATTATCGGCGCGGCCATGGCCATGAGCGGTTTTATGGCCCAATACGACATTGGTCCTGAGCGCACGCTCGAAATGGCAATTGCAGACATCAATGCGAAGGGAGGCGTCCTCGGTCGTCCCCTGAAGCTGATACTGCTCGACACGAAGTCCGAGCGAGACACCGGTGCCAACGTCGGAACCGAGCTCATCGAAAAGGGCGCGGACTTCATCATCGTGAGCTGTAACTTCGACTTCGGTGCGCCTGCCGCCATCGCGGCGAACGCAAAGAAGAGGCTCGCTTTTTCGCCGTGCGGTGCAGACACCAAGTTCGGGGTAAAGGGGATTGGTCCCTACGCCTTCACCATGGCCTCCAGCACCGCAAGCAAGGCAACTGTCATGGCGGAGTGGGCCTTCGGGGACAAGGGCTGGAAAACGGCGTATGTCTTGACTGATCGGACCCTACTCTACTCCAAGACGTACGCTGCGGCCTTCAAGACGCGGCTGTCGGAGCTCGGCGGGAAAGGTGCGATTGTCGGCGAGGACACCTTCCAGAATGCGGACGTCTCGATCGCCGCACAACTGACACGCATCAAGAAACTCCCCAAGAAGCCCGACATGATCTTCCTGAGCAGCTTTCCGCCGGGAGGGCCTACCGCGCTCAAGCAGATCCGGGCTGCTGGAATCAACATTCCGGTGGTCAGCACTGCGGCCATGGACGGGACCTTTTGGCACGGCTCCGTTCCCAACCTGAGCAACCTCTACTACCCAGCCTACAACTCGCTCTTCGGCGATGATCCAGATGCCAACATCAACAAGATGATCCAGGCATACACCGCGCGCTACAAGGAAGCTCCTTTCAACTCACACGCCCTCTCCGGCTTCGCCACAATGCAGGCATTTTCCCTCGCCGCAGGGCGGGCCAAAAGCGTGGATAACGAGCAGCTCAAGAAGGCGTTCGAGTCCTTTAAAGGTGAGCCCACGATGATCGGGGCAACCACGTTCACCCCCACGGTGCACATCGACCATTCGCGTCCGATGCGAATCATGCAGGTGCAGAACGGAAAGAACTCTTTCATCAAGCTCCAAACACCTCAGAAGACAATCACCGACGACCTGTAGTTCGCCCTCATGAGCCGTCCGACTCTGGAGGCCAGCAAGATTGAGGTGCGCTTCGGCGGACTCAGCGCCCTCGATGGGGTCGACCTCTCCCTCGCACAGGGAGAGGTCCTGGGTCTGATAGGCCCCAACGGAGCGGGCAAAACCACCTTGGTGAATGTGCTGAGCGGGTTTGAGAAGCCAAGTGCGGGAAAGATCTTTCTTGGAAAGACCCGGCTCAACGGCCTCTCACCCCACCGCGTCGCGCGGCAGGGGGTCGTACGTACTTTTCAGGCTGTCCGGGTCTTCGGCACCCTGAGCGCCCTCGAAAATGTCCAGATCAGTTTTCTCCAATACGGGCTGAGCTACCGGCAAGCGGAGCTGGAGGCCTTGCGATGCATCAAGCGGCTCGACTTGTGCGATGAGGAGGTTGTTCCAACCGGGTTGCTCGCACATGGCGACCGGGTTCTTGTGGGACTTGCCCGAGCGCTCGGCGCGCGGCCTCGCTTCTTGCTGCTAGATGAGCCCGCGGCCGGGCTCAACGAAACGGAGATCAGGGACCTCCATCGCGCAATCCAAACAGTGCGGCGTGAGTACGGCTGCGGGATCCTCCTTATCGACCACAATATGCAGGTTGTCATGCAACTCAGTGACCGAATTCAGGTGCTGGCCGAGGGCCGCACCCTCGCAGTTGGGCGGCCGGCCGAGATCCGCAGCAGCCCAGCGGTTCGACGGGCGTATCTCGGAACGGAGTAGACCGACATGCTCCGGATCGAGAACGTTCGCGTGAAGTACAACAAGATCTGGGCGCTGCGGGGAGTCTCCCTCACGGTCCAGCCCGGCCAGATGGTTGTCCTCTTGGGTCCAAATGGCGCCGGGAAATCGACGCTGCTGCTCGCGCTCAGCGGCGGCATCCACGATGTCGCCCGCGGGATCGAAGTCACAGGCGGGATCGACCTGGAAGGCAAATCCATAAAGGGCCATTCACCCGAGTCCATTTTTCGACAGGGGCTCTCACTTGTTCCGGAAGGTCACCGCATCTTCCCTAGCCTCACCGTAGAGGAGAACCTCAAGCTGGGTCTGCACCACCGTCGCGGCGGATCCTCTCAGTCGCCGCTCAATCGCATCTTCGAACTCTTCCCGGTCCTCCGTCAGCGTCTGAAGGCGGTCGCTGGTAAGCTCTCCGGCGGACAGCAGCAACAACTGGCGATCGCCCAAGCGCTCGTTTCTGAGCCGAAGATTCTGTTGTTGGATGAGCCTTCGCTGGGGCTATCGCCGCTGCTTATCGAAGAGATCTACAGCGTACTCCAAGAGCTGCGGCGAGCCGGTCTGACGCTGCTTATCGTTGAGCAGCGCGCATCGAAGGCGCTGGACTTGGCCGATAGAATTCACATCCTGAGCAACGGCGCCATTGAGTTGGAAGGGACACGCCAGCAGCTGTCGCAATCGTCGCTCTTTCACCGAGCGTACTTCGGCTTCGACCGCGAAGGAGAGCCACCGTGAGCTTCATTCAGATTGCTCTGGATGCGCTCAGCCTCGGCGGCTTCTACGCGATCTGTGCGCTCGGCATTGGCTTCATCTTCGGCATTCTGAAGATCGTCAACATGGCGCACGGCGAGCTGATCATGGTTGCCGGCTACGCGCTGGTGGGGCTCGGCGCGCGCTCCCTTCCAGTGATGATCGGCGGAACGCTGCTGGCCGTATTAGTCGCAGCCGTGACCATGGAGCGTCTGGCGATCCGCCCGATGCGCAAAGGAACCACTGTTACCCTGCTGGTCTCCACCCTCACGCTTAGCGTGTTCCTGCAAAATGTCCCGCTGCTCTTCCTGGGAGATACAGCGCAGGCTCGAGCCATCGAAGTTCCTGCGTGGGTGAACGAGCAGCTCGAGTGGGGTGAATTGCGCATCCCCAACCTTCAACTCCTGACCCTGGGGGCCACTGTGCTGCTGGTATCCGGGCTGGTTGGGTTCCTCCGATACACACCGTTGGGGCTGCAGCTTCGGGCAGTGGCCGAGGATTTCGGCATGGCGCGGCTCCTCGGGATTCGAGTCTCCGCACTGTCGATGACCGCCTTTGCCATCAGTGGGGTGCTGGCGATGATAACGGCGCTCCTGTATTTCGCTCAGACTGGCTTCGTCACACCGGATTGCGGTGCCCCTCCCGTCCTCTTCGGGCTGGTCGCGACAGTCGTTGGGGGAATGGAAAGCCTTTTGGGCACCATCCTTGCCGCGTTTCTCCTCGGGATTACCTCCATCATTTTCCAGGCATACCTGCCGTCGAGTCTGGCCGTTTTTCGAGACGCCTTTGTTTTCGGGATGGTTATTTTGATACTTCTGCTCCGCCCGCGCGGCTTGATTCCAGCTCGCATGGCGCGCGAACGCCTTTAAGGCTTGCCATGAACAACACATCCTCTCAGGCGCCCATCTTGAGACGGCTTTATGTGGTGCGCGCACGCGCAGCGCTCCTGCAACGCTACGTTGTCGAACTTATCCGTGACGCACTGGAGGTCGTGCGAAGCGCTGGGCGAGAGGCGATTCCCGGGCTCTCCCTGGTGGGTTACCTGGTGTACCTTGCCTCCAAATTCTCACCAAAAAACGCCTGGCTGGTCACAGCGATAGCGCTTTATTCGACTCTGGCGATCATCACGGGCCATGGTTCGACCGTTCTCGAACGGGTGGCTATCGAAACGTTCGTGCTGGCGGTCGCGGCGATCGGCATCTACTCCTTCGCGGGTACCACCGGAATTCTTTCCTTCGGCCACGCAGCCTTCATGGGTG
>JBQTKE010000018.1:0-4490 GCA_052386435.1 Myxococcaceae bacterium | reverse complement strand
TCCGCGGCGAGAAGATCGCGGCGCTCGCCATCACGGAGCCCAGCGGCGGCAGCGACGTCGCGGCGCTCAGGACGACCGCCCGCCGTGATGGAAACGCCTACGTGGTCAACGGCGCAAAGACGTTCATCACCTCCGGCGTCCGCGCGGACTTCGTCACGACTGCCGTCCGCACGGGCGAGCCTGGACACGGAGGAATCTCGCTCCTCGTCATTGAGCGCGGCACTCCGGGCTTCCATGTCTCAAAGTCGCTGCGAAAGATGGGCTGGTGGGCCAGCGACACGGCGGAGCTCTCGTGGGAAGACTGTCGTGTTCCCGTGGACAACCTCATTGGCGCGGAGAACACGGGGTTCCTGGCGATCATGCTGGGCTTCGTCAGCGAGCGTCTCGCCCTGGCGTCGCAGTGCGTGGCCATCTCCGAGCTCGCCTTCCGTGAAGCGCTCGCCTACGCCCGCGACCGCCAGGCCTTCGGTAAATCGCTCACGGGTTTCCAAGTCACTCGCCACAAGCTGGCGCGGATGCAGACCCGCATCGCCGCGGCGCGCGCTCTCACGGGTGAAGCGATCTCCCGCTATCTGGCCGGAGACGAACAGGCTGGGCTGGCTGCCATGGCCAAGAACACTGCAACGGATGCCTGCAGCTTCGTGACCGATGAAGCGGTGCAGCTCCACGGCGGAGCCGGTTATCTGCGCGACACCTTGGTGGAGCGGCTCTATCGGGATGCGCGCCTCTACCCGATTGGAGGCGGCACTCGGGAGATCATGAACGAGATCATCGCCAAGGCCGAAGGCTACTGAAGCTTCTCATTCTCCAGCTGGCTGGGAATGCGCCTCGTCCGAAGAGTCTCAGTCAATCTCAGAAGTGGCGCCGGCCCGTCTCAAGTACGAGCTCATGAGCTGCGCGGCTTCGCGCACCCGTTTGGGATTGGGATCCTCGAGCACAATCCTGACGCTCCCGGGCCCATCAAACCCGTCCTTGGATTTCGCGGACTCAATCCGGGGAAGCTCGCGGGTGAGTGCTCTGAGCTGATTGGCGAGCGACCGGACCGGCAGCTCCTCGGGCAGCTGTGCCCGAATGACGATCTTCATGTCCAGTTATCGAAACGGTAGGGCGTGACGTTTCCTGACTCGCAGGTCACGAGCAGGTCACGCGTTTCCATGGGTCTTTGAGAACAACCTCCGCACGGTCTCCACGGTGTCGGCCTCAGCGGCAGGTTTGTCCTCGCGGTACCGTTTGACCCGGGCAAAACGCAGCGCCATTCCAGCGGGATAGTGCGGACTGGCCTGCACGGAATCGAGCGCGATTTCCACCACCAGCTCAGGCTTCACGTACACGGTGTGCGCATCTCTCGAGAGCTCATGTGCCAGAAACCAATCGGTCTGCCACTTGAGCATCGCGTCGGTCAGCCCCTTGAACGTCTTCCCCAGCATCACGAACGACCCCGTCGAGGGATCGCGCGCGCCCAAGTGCAGGTTGCTCAACCAGCCCTGACGCCGACCACTCCCCCACTCCACGGCAATCACGACCAAGTCCAACGTGTGAGCTGGCTTCAGCTTCAACCAACTCCTCCCGCGCAGACCCGCCTCGTAGGAAGACTTGGCCGCCTTCGCCAGCAAGCCCTCGTGTCCACGCGCGAGAGCCTCGTCATAGAATGCGCTCGCCTCCTCCTCCGACGCAGTGAGCTTGCGCGGCACCCGCGTCGCCGCAGGCAGGAGCCCATCCAGCGTCGCCATGCGTTCCGTATAGGGAAGGTCCACCAAGTCCTTCCCTTCGACATGAAGCACGTCGAAGAAGAACGTCGAGAGCGGAAGCTCCTTCCGCAGCGCCTCCACATCCAGCCGTCTTCCGAACAGGCGCATGGTCACCTGAAACGGCTGAGGTGTTCCATCCGCGCGCAACGCAATCGCCTCGCCATCCAACACCAGCGACCGTCCGGGCATCGCCAGCACCGACTCCACCACCTCCGGCGCGGCGCCCGTCACGTCATTTCCCTCTCGAGAAAACACGCGAACGTCATTGCCATCGCGATGCACCTGCACGCGCGCGCCGTCGAGCTTGTACTCGAGCGCCGCCTCATCCAGCGCCTGCAGCACCTCCTCCACATCCGCCGCGGGTTGAGCGAGCATCGGCTGCAACGGGTTGAACAGCTCCAGCCGAAACTGCGCCAGCGCGCCCTCACCTTGCGTCAACGCCGCCAACGCCACCCGACCCGCATCGCCCGCGAACATGAACGCTCGACGAACGCTGCTCGCCGGAACATTCGCGGCCTGAGCAATGGCGTCCGCCATCACCCCTTCCAGCGCACCCTGCCGCAGCTCTCCCACCAAGAGCCGGCCAAGAAACGTCTGTTCGTCCGGCGTCGCTTTCCCAAAGAGCGCCGAAAGAAGCTGCTGCTTTTGCGCCGAGGAACCAGTACCCTTCAGCGTCGCAAATCGGCTCAGGGTCGCGTCCACTTCAAGGAGCGTCAGCGTGGGTTGGGGAGCGGATGGCGTTTCGCTGAGCTTCCGCACCGCCGCGAAGCCAATGCCAATACGCCCCTGCGGCAGCGTCCCGGACAAGTACGCCACCGCCGACGGCACCTCTTCGGGCGTCAGCCGCTTTAGCAGAGCCCCCAGCGCTCGAGTTTTTTCGGTTCTTGCGCGCGTGGACGCAACTTGGAGCGACGCCGCGACGAGATCTACGAGCGGAAGCACGGCCTTACCCTCTTCAGTTCGTTGCGGATGTCCTCCACCCGAAGTCCCGCTCTCGGTGACATCTCCGAAACATGACGCATTGTGGCGTGAGCTTGGATACTTGGTCGTCTAAGTCCACGCCGCCTCAGAACCAAAGGACAACACCATGCGCTCGGTCGTCGTCGTCGCGTCCCTAATGGTCCTCTGCTGTAGCTGCGACCCCTCGATGGTGGAGGGCGCGGTCGTCCCCAACACCGAAAATCCGGAACAGGTCGCCGTCCTGTCGCGCGGGTTGGGCCAGCGGGCCTTCATCAACGAAGTGATGGCCAACGAGCCCGGATCGGACATCGGTCTTGAATACGTCGAGCTGGTCAACGGCGCCACTTCTCCCATCGACATTTCTGGTTGGACCCTCTCCGACGCGGTGGAGGTCCGACACACCTTCTCCACGGGAACGGTGATTCTGGGCGGACGGGCATTGGTGGTGTACGGCGCGCCGGGCTTCACGCTGGAAAACGCAGTCGCGGCGAGCAACGGTCAGCTGGGGCTCACCAACGGCAAGGAAAGCGTCTTCCTCCGGGACGCCACCACCCTCGTGGACAGCGTCGACCTGACGCCCGGACTGACTGGCACCGACGGCGTCTCCGCCAACCGCTCTCCAGACGCAACGGACGGCGCGGCGTTCGTCCTTCACACGCGGCTCCTCGGCGGCGCGGCGCGCTCGTCCCCCGGAACCCATGCGGACGGTCGCTCCTTCGGCACCCACCTTCCTCCGCCAGTCGAGCCCCCCGCGCCGCCGGTCAATCCGCCCACGCCGCAGCCGCCCTTCATTCCCAGCGGCAGCAGCTTCCGCGTCGTCACCGCCAACCTGACTTCCGGCAACCAGCAGTCGTACGACACCGGTGAAGGTCAGCGGATCCTGCGCGGCCTCAAGCCGGACGTGGTGATGATTCAGGAGTTCAACGTGGGGACCAACTCGCCGCAGGAGATTCGAAAGTTCGTCGATGACACCTTCGGCCCTGAGTACTCCTTCTTCCGCGAAGAGGATGCGGCCATCCCCAACGGCGTGATCAGCCGCTTCCCCATCCTCACTGCGGGCGAGTGGAAGGACAGCTACATCTCCAACCGCGATTACGCCTGGGCGCGGCTGGATATCCCGGGCAACCGCGAGCTCTTCGCGGTCTCCGTGCACCTCTCTGCGAGCAACGGCACCGCGCGCGTGTCGGAGGCGAACCAGGTCGCGGGTTACGTCAAGAGCCAAGTCTCGCCGTCGGACTACCTCGTCATTGGCGGTGACCTGAACACCGGCGGTGGCGCGGCCATCTCCGAGCTGGGCGGCGTGGTGAAGGTGGATCTCCCGGCGCCGGTGGATCAGAACGGGAAGGTCGGCACCAACCGTTCGCGCGCGTCACGCCTGGACTGGGTCATGCCCAACGCCGCGCTCTCAGCGCTGCAGGTCCCCACCGTCTTGGCGAACACCCGCAGCTTCAACAGCGGCCTCGTCGTGGACACCCGTGTCTACAACCCGCTCAACGACATCGCCCCCGCGCAGAGCGGCGACAGCGGTTCGCCGAACATGCAGCACATGGCTGTGGCGCTGGACTTCCAGTACCCCAACTGAGCGCAGCCCACCGCGCGGGTGGCTGCTCGTAAGCGCCCGCGCGGATGATCAGCGATCCGGCCGAACCTCTCTTGCGCGACTGAGGTCCTGTTCCCACTGCGCCTGAAGCTGCCGCGCGACGGCGGGATCGTCGATGACCAGAGACCCCTCCTCGAGCACCTCTTGCGACAGAAGGTCGAGGTTGATGGATCCAACCACCA
>JBQTKE010000017.1:0-6738 GCA_052386435.1 Myxococcaceae bacterium | reverse complement strand
CGTGAACTTCCGGAGGGGTCGTCCTTCAAACCCCGGCTTTCTGCGCCGACACGGCGAGATTGAAGAGGAGTACCAGCTCGTCTTTGCGCTCGGAAATTGATGGCGTGTGTTCACCGACCATCCCGAGACCGCGCGCGCTTTAATAGTTCCCATGCGAGGTCTCACCCGACCACCGGTCACCAATAGCCTCGCCGCCAGTGTGTCGGAGAGGAGAGTCAGGACACTGCAGTAAGAAGTCAGCCTCGTAGTCGTTCGAGGCGACTCGCGGCAGCGTCTTCTTCTGGCCTCCGACTTCGAGCAGTAAGTTTGGAAGCTCCGTCGAATGGTAGGGATCCGAATCTTTAACGCGGAGTTCGAAGGTCCCGTCCAGAATGGAGCAAGATTTGCCGTCTCACTCCAAGCCGTGAGCTAAAGGTCAGCCCCCGTCGGCAAATGGGCCGTGTGTCCCAGCGTCCAAGGGGGAGGAGTAGTAGCAGACCCCGCTGTAGCAGTAGCCGTTCGGTCCGCAATCGGCGTTGCTGCCGCAGTAGGCGCCAGCATCGAACGTGGGGATTCCGCTGTCCGGCCCAGAGGGGTGACCCGCGTCGGTCGGCCACGAACCGTCCGGATACACCGGGAATCCACTGTCCGTATCCCATGACCCTCCATCAGGACGCGTCGGGTAGCCGCCATCGCTCCAGCTCACGCACCAGCCACCCCAGCACTCGCCGCCGCTCTGGCACTGCGCATTGGTGAGGCAGCTCCCCGCGGCGGAGCAGACAGAGCTCATGCAGAAGTAATCCGCCGCGCAGTCAGCGTGCACGCTGCAGAACCCGGTGGGGTTACACTGACCGGCTCGGCAGAAGTCGTTCGAAGGGCACTGCGCGTTGGTGGTGCAGCTGGTACTGGGGCACGCGGCATCGCCAGAGCACGCGGGATCCCGGCAGTCGACCAACCCATCACCGTCGTCATCCCCGCCGTTGTTGCAAATCTCCGAAGACTGAACGAGCGCGTAAGGCGAGAGGTGGCTGGTCTTGCCGCTCACCATTCCGGTCTCGCGATCGTAATCATGGCCAGCGAGCGGCACCCACTTGCCGTTCTCCACGGTCATCACTTTGAGCTGCTCTCCACGAACCTTGGCAAGCGACGCCGGGAAACGGAGCGTCACCGGCGTGCTGAACTGCGTCCCGGAGGGACCAATCTCCACGGCCAGCACCGCACCGGGCGGAAGCCCCACGCCGGGCTGAATGGTGAGGGACGTGTTGGTATCCAACGCACCCGCGGGAACGAGCAGCTCCATGCCCGCCGGCGTGTTCAACGAACCGCCGGTCCTGCCGATCACGCCAGAGCTGGTGACCCCTTCGCCGTCAACGAGGGTTCCACACGCTGCCAAAGACGCCGCCAGCACCACCACCACCACTGCGCCACGCTTCAAAGAAAACATCCAACACCTCCAATTCGGGTATGTGTGGCAAAGACACCGGCCCGCAGCCAACCCGGACAACTTTTCTAGAGCTGAGCTCCGATCAGCAGCGCCGCCCCTGCCGTTGGCTTCACGGTGAGCGCGGAGTTGCGTTGAAAAACGCGCCCGCCGCCCGAAGCCTCAACGGCCAGCCGCAGCGGTCCAATCGGAATGGAGAGATGTCCGCCCGCGCCCGCGCTTCCTTCCGCCGCGTCGTAGCTCGTCTCAAACAGAGTCTGATGCATCCACGCCCCGCCCGCTTCAGGCCCCAGCTCAATGCGAGGCCACTCTTCGCGCGCGCGCCAACGCACGGAGAGCATTCCGCCCAGACGATCCACGTCGTAACGAAGGTTCGCGTCACTCACAGCCTGCCGCCCGAAGTCCGCGCTGATGCGCAACACCAACGCCCCGAACGGATGCTGCACTGCAAGCCTGGCTCCGAACGCAGGGCCAAAGCCGGGAAGAATGCTGTCGGCGACAACTCCGCCTACGTAGAGCTCCAACTGCTCGGTCGCGCCACCTTTGGTCCGGCCACGCTCGTAAGGCGTGGAGATGCTCTCCGGCAGCGACTGAAGCTCTCCGGCGGAAAGCTGCAGCTCCGCCACCTGTCGGGATCCGCTTGTGCGTCGTTCGATTCGATAGCCCCCCACCGGCAACGCCAGAACCAACGGCGTGGGAGCACCCACCACTTCCGCGGTGAGCCCACGCGGCCCGCGCAGGACAAAGAGCGCTCCCGGCGCCGGCGGAAGCTGTAGGTGCGCTTCGGCGCGGCGCGTGTCAGTGAGCACCACATCACCGCGGCCCGACATCTTCATCTCGTACGTCGGGTGCTGTGGCCCTGCCTCTGTCTGCAGCGTTCCAGAAACGGTGCGAGTGGAGGTGTAGCGAAACGCTTCGTTGAGGGTGACGCGCCCATCGCCATCCGCATCCGCGGCCCCGCGCATCCCCACTTCCAGGTAGTGCGTGAAGAAACTTCCCTCCAGCGCCGCGGACTCTTGGGCAAGCTCGCCCAGTGACGTCGACGCCACGAACGCCGTGCCCTGCACGTTGTCATCACCCGGGAGTGGAAAGTTGAGTGACGCGACCGGCTTGCCGCCTTTGACCTGCGTAAGCGCGCCGGAATCACAAGAGTCAACGATTGCCACCTTCACGTCCGCGCGCGAATTGCCGATCGCGCGGCGCAGCTCCGTGAAGTCCAGCTGCTGGGTTCCCAGCTCCAGACCCGTGGCGTTCGCGTGTCCTGAAAAATAGAAGAACAGCAGCGCCTTCTGTGCCGTGGCGCGCGACTCCAGAAGCTGGAGTGTCCGCCGGACCTCATCCGGCGTGGGGCCTCTGAGGACGACCACGTTCGCGGGAGAAAAATCTCCCAGCTCGGTGAGCGCGTGGGCCACGCGGGTTGCATCGCGTTCCGCGTACCAGAGCGTGGGACGGCGCGGCGCGCCTTGGTTGCTGCCCACAATCAAGGCGTAGCGAGGACTGGCCAGCGCGGAGGTGGCGACGAGAAGCAGAGGGAGAGCCAGACGATTCACGGGGTCTTCTCGACAAGCACAGTGGTCTGCAGTGCGTTGTCGAGCCCAGGCAGCTCTCGTGCTTCCCGCACTGGCGCCTCACCTTGGGCGATGCTGTCTTTGGCTGCGCGCTCCAACTCCTTAAAAGAGAGCGGGCGCCGGGAGCAAACTGCGAACAACCGTTCCGGCCCTGGATGTCCGTCCAGCGCGACACCGCCCGGCAGGGCATCACCGCTCGCCACCAGCCCGCCCTCTTCGCCTTCAGCGGGAAAGAGCCGCGAGACGGCGCCGCCCGAATCCACCGAGAGAATCCAGATTCGGCAGGGGTCTCCAACGGTTCGCACTCGGAAACGAAGCTGGGACGCCGCCGGAATCGCTTCACCGTCGTGAACCAGCGCGCCCACGCCTTCCGCTTCTCGGTAAACCGAGAGTTGCAGCTGCGCGCCCTTCACCCCGACGTAGTCCGCAGAGGGGCCGCGCGGAACCGCAAGCACCGTCACCAGCACCGCGAAGGCAAGACCCGCCGCAATCCAGCCGAAACGGGACTTGGACCTCGTCGCCGCGGCCACCCGATCCTGAGTCGCCGGAAACACGAAGCGCCGAAACTGCTCGCTCTCTTCGCGCATTGCCTGAAGGCGCGCGGCGCACCGGGCGCAGCTTTCCAGATGCTGGCTTCTCTCCGCCGTGGACTGAAGCAGTTGCTGTTCAAGCGCCAGCTCTGAAAGATGATCGACCCTCATCACGTGCTCCGCGCGAGGTACTTCCGCGCCTGGACGAGAAAGCGCTGCAGCTTGCGAGAGACCGTCTTGGACGAGATCTGCAGCACCTGCGCCAGCTCCTCGTGTTTCATTCCATCCACCAGCACGCCCACGGCCACCGCCTGTGTGGTGGCATCGAAACGCGCCAACACCTGCTGTCCCAACTGCGTCTCGTCGTAGCCGTGCTCTCGCGCCTCTTCCCGGACCTCCAGCACCAGCTCATGCGCTTCGCGACGACGCGCCCCCCGCCGCAGGTTGAGACAGCGGTGCGTGCTGATCCGGTACAGCCAGGGCAGCACCCGCTCCGCAGCCTCCAGTTTCTCCAGCTGCCGCGCCGCCTGGAGAAAGACGTCCTGGGTGGCGTCCTTCGCCCATTCGGGATCCCGCAAAAGCCGCAGGCACCGTCGGTAAACGACAGGTCCCCACTGCTGATACAGCTCCAAGACCCGCTGGTCCGACAACCCGCCTCCTGCAACCCAACAGACACCGGCTCGCCGGGGTTTGCGGACAACTTTTTTTGGACCTCATGCACTTGATGTGGGTCTCGGAAGGGGTGGGTCGAGCATGATTCCACCGCAGCAAAGATGGATCATCGAGCGAGAGCATGAGCGCTGTGGAAGCCGTTCGCCCGTCTCGTGATGAGGCGGGTCTTGTTGTTCAGTCCTTCGGTGAGCCCGTTGGTCAAGCGTGTCTTGAGGGCCAGCAAGCTCCAACCCCCCATCAGCGCTGCGCGCTGAATGACTTAGACGGTGACCGACGCGCGCGGCTTCACGGTGGACGCCGGCCCGACACGAGCTCAGCGCTCCCTCGCGTAAGCCAGCTGACACACGTGCGAGAGCGAAGCCGCAGAGCGAATCTGAATCTGCGAAGCTCGCTGCATGAGACTTGCTCTCAAGCTGCTCCTCGCTGGGTTCATGATTTTTGCCGGCGTGATGCACTTCGTCGCGCCCAAGGGCTTCGTTCGGATCGTTCCCAACGCACTGCCCGCGCCGCGCGCGCTCGTCTTCATCAGCGGGTTCTTTGAGGTCCTGGGCGGAGTTGGGCTGCTCATCCCAGCCACCCAGAAGTACGCCGCGTGGGGACTCGTGGCGCTCTTCATTGCGGTCTTTCCCGCGAACGTGAACATGGCGGTGAACCGCATCCCGCTCGGAAGGAAACAGCTGCCAACGTGGACGCTGTGGGCGCGACTCCCGCTGCAGCTGGTGCTGATCGCCTGGGCGTATTGGTTCACGATCGATTGAGACGTCGAGCAGGACACTCGCGCAGTTCGTCAGTCCCACTGGCTATGGAGAAGGAACAGCCGGCTCCCGTTGCCCATGCGCCAGTACGCGGCCGTCGCGCTCTTCGACCTGGGCGAGCCCGCGGGGCGCCGCGCGGTTGACCAACTGCTCAAGGGAGACCTTGCGGCAGAGTTTTGGCGGGATCGCAGTCCTGCGCTCGGCGAGTGAACCGCCGCCGGGCGGGAAGACCCGCCCTTACGGACAGCTCATCGCCTGGTACCTCACCGTCTGCCCGAACGCGCGGGTCTGCCAATCGCTGTCAAGAAATGGGGCGCGCAGCGCGCTGTTGTTGCGTCCTCCACGCTGAAACAGCGCGGCTCCACTGGGGCGACCTCGTGAGAACGAGCAGTTGCCTTCGGCCTCCCGCTTGCTCCTCGGGCGGGCTCACCTGAACACCGGAGCTGCCACTTATGAACTTTCTTCGCTTGCGCCACGCGTCGCTGCTCGTCGGATTTCTTCCACTGCTCGCCTGCGGTCCCCAAGACGGCGAGCTTCTCGCTGAAGACCTGATGGATCAAAGCCAGGAGCTCACCAACTCTCCGGCGACGGCCGGCTCGACGACGGTGGTGCGCATCAACGGCTGCACGGGGACGATCCTCTCACCCCACTACATCGTGACGGCGGCGCACTGCTTCGGCAGCACCAATGCCTTCAACGTCACGGTGCGCGGCGGGCAAAATTCGGAGACGTTGCTCTACAGCGGAATGGCGGACGTGGGGGTGCACTTCGGCTGGGTGGATCAAGCGGCGGATCGCGAGTCCTGGGACGTCGCCGCGGTGCACCTGCGCGGCGCGGGGCTTCCCGCTGCGCTTGGGCGCGCGAAGATCTACAACGGGCCGGAGACGCCCTGGAAGACGCGCAACGCGCAGCTCTTCATCGAGGGTTACGGCTTCGGCAGCAACCCGGGCGGCGTGGACGATTGTTCGGAGACAAACCAGCAGGCGGACACGAAGCGCCGCGCTGCCTTCAACTTCAAGGGGACCGGCCGCGTCGAGTCGGGCGTGTGGCAGTCCGCGGTGGTCTCGCATCCGTCTCGCACCACCTGCCAGGGCGACTCGGGTTCGCCGTATTTCATCCGCCGCAACAACCTGGACTTCATGGTCGCCGTGCACTCCCGCAGTCAGCGCGTCCACGGCGGCGAGGCGCGCGGATCGCTGATCGCGCCGAAGCTTCAGTGGATTCAGGCCTTCGCCGAGCTGGTGCAGCCGCGCCTGAGCTGCTCGCTCGTTCGAGACCACCGCTTCCCCACGTACACCGAGCACTACGACTGCCGCGAAGGCACGGTCACGCCTCCGCCGGTGGTTCGGTAACCTCGAAGCGGGCTGCTTCTTTGCCAGGGGAGCAGCCTGCTCGCTAAAGTTTCCTCGGCGCTTCGCTGGCCCCCAACGCGGATTGAGCGGACCGTCTCCGGAATGATGAAGTTCGGCACCACCCCGCGGTCCTGCCCCCTTTCGGCGGAGAACTTCCTACCGGGGCCGGGGTCTGTCAGCCTTGACGCTTTCCCGAAAAAAGCGCGGCCAGCGCAGCGCGCACCACCGTTGGATCCGTCGCGAGCGGCCGCGCCACTTGGCTTGCGAGATCTGGGTTCTGTAAAACCAGGGTTCTCGCCACCGCCTCGGCCAACGCGGGATTCTCGCGGACCAGTCGCTTTGCTACGCCCACAGCCAGCTGTTGGTTTTCCTCAACGAGCTGCCGGGCAATTATCACCGCCAGGTCTGGAATCTCCCGCACGAGCTTTTCGGCGATCTCGG
>JBQTKE010000016.1:0-3094 GCA_052386435.1 Myxococcaceae bacterium | reverse complement strand
TGATGGCCCATCACCATCACAGGCTCGCCGTCCAGACGCGCGAAGCCGCCGACAATCGACGGGTCCTCTCCAAAGTGACGGTCGCCCGCCATCTCGAAAAAGTCGGTGAAGAGGAACTGCACGTAGTCCAAGAAGTACGGCCGCGCGTTGTGGCGAGACAGCTGCACCACCTGCCAGCGCGACAAGTCGTTGAAGATCTCCGACTGGAGCTTCTTCGCCTTCTTCTCCAGCTTGGTGATCTCGGACGTGAAGTCCGCGGTGCCCGTGGAAGAGAGGGTCTTCAGCTCGTCGATCTTCTTCTCGAGCTCAATCAGAGGTCGCTCGAAGTCGAGCGCGTACGAGATGCCGTTGGCCATGGCGCGGCGGAGCACTAGCACCCGCGCCAGGGGGTTTCAACGCGCAAACATTTACGCAGCGGGCGAAGGCCTCCAGGTTACAAAGCCTTACGCCGCCTTGATCTTCGTAGTCGCGGACAGCGCGTACCAAGACGTGCGGAAGGCCTTCAGCTCGCGCAGACCGGCCGGGTGACGACCCAGCGCCGGAGCAACCGTGATGGGCAGCGCTAGTTTCTTCTCCAAGTTCTTCGCCACGGTGAGCTCCAGCTTCCGCCGGTTCTCGCACTTGGCGCAGGTGGACTTGGGCAGCACGCGGTTCACCAGCACGCGCTCAGCGGCCAGCTTCTTGGTCTGCAGCGCCTCCACCAGCCGTTCAGTGCGGGACTGGGCCAGCTCTTCGCCACGCGTGACGATGACAAAGCGGGACTCGTTCGGCGACGCCAGGGCGTCCTCGAAACGCTTCACGTGCCGCAGCAGCGCCGCCACTTCGTCGTTGAGGTCCGTCAGACCCTTGGTCTTGTACTTGGTCAGCACCGTCTGCAGCGCGGTGAGCCAGGCACGCGCGACGGGCGGAAGGTCGGTCACGCGAACCGAGGTCGCCGAAGGCGTGGGATCCACCACGATGCGCTTGAACCGCTCTTGAACCAACGCATCAGTGAGCGCGCACATCGCCGCGAGCTCGTCCAAAGTCGCCGGCGCGGTGTCGAGCAGGTTCTTCAAGATCTCGCGATCCTGAGCGATTTCAGCGGACTTACCGGCCGCTTCGAACCCGCGCTCCGCCTTGTCCTTGAAGCGCTTGCGCAGCGACCCGAACCACGCGGGGCAATCCAGCTCGCGCGCGTAGAGCCCCTTGGTGCCTTTGACCTGGGTCTCGGTGTCGGTGAGACGGCTCTGCAGCACGTCGGACAGCGAGTGCGCGGGATCCGTCGAGATGAGGAGCACAGGGCCCTCTTTCTCGGTCAGTGTCACGGCCGCGGCCGCGGCGCAGGAGCTCTTGCCGACGCCACCTTGCCCCACGAAGAAGATGAGGCGGGTGGGAGGAAGCGGAGGCGCCGCGATGGGCGGCATTGACGGAGCACGCACCAACGCCGGAGGACCTTCCGCCGCCGAGAACTCCAGCGACCTGGTCTCCTTGTTGGCCGCCCACTCCTTCGCCAACTTCTTCACGCCGTCCAGCCCGCGCGGGGCGAGCTCGCGGCGAGCGATGAGTTGCGCCTGTACCGCCTTGTCGATGGCCTGGAACTTCCGGACGTGAGGCGCCTGCAGACCGCGCCGGCCTTGGCACGCCGGGCAGCCATCACCGTCTTCAACCTGATTGACCAGGATCTCGTCGACGGGAATGCCGCGCTCACGCAGCGCCGTGTGGAACATGCGGGTCTGCGCTTCACCCACCGGCTCCGGGAGCGTGACCAGGTGAAACCCCGTCTTGGTCGGGTCTTTCAAAGTCGCGATCAACTTCTCCAATTTAAGGGTCACTTCGTCGAGCAGAGTCTCGGGAGGACCTTCCTTGCGCTTGGTGCCGGGTTTCTCGCCTTTGACGAGCGCGATCAGCTTCCGCAGCGCTACCGGCTGATCGAACAGCCGCAAGATCGCGCTGACCGGAGCGCCGTCGACGACCACGCGGTTGTATTCGCCGCTCTCAATCAGGTCGACGAGGTCCACGAGGACAGCGAGGTCATCCAGGCCAGTGGTCACCTGCTTGAGCACAGTGATCACGTCTTCCTGCGAGAGGATGGCGCCCTTCGCGGCGGCCTGCTCCAACGCAGGAGTGAGCTTCTTCAGGAACGCGTCGAGCGCGCCCTTGGAGTCGTACTCCACCGCGAACAGGCCACCTTCGCCCTTGCCCGCCTGAAGCTTTGCCGGCTTGCCAGCGACTTTCTTCTTGAGGAGATCCGAGAGCGCCTCGCCTCCGGCTTCAAAGCCCAGGAGGAGGACCTTCTCCTTGGGAGACTTGTCGGAGAGGTTCATTGCGAAGGCGGTGGCGAGGGTGGTCTTGCCAGCTCCGCCTTTGCCGCCGAAGAAATGCAGGGTCTGCGTGTCGCTCATTGACTCTTTATCCTTCAGGTCCCCATAACCGGCCGAGGTTCTGGCGGCTTGGCTTTCTGACGCCCAGGTGGGGTGAGAGATTGCCGGTAATTCCCAAAGAGGGGGTGCGAAGAGTCCCTCTTTAGGGGGGTGAAAGTCAATGTAACCCCCTACCGAATCGCCAGGTTGGAACCGACGGGATTCGCCCCCGCGGATTCCATTGGTGAAGCGGGAGGAGCAGGCGTCGTTCCGGTCGTGACAGCTGGCTCGCCACGCGCCGTACGCGCTTCCGCCGCGTACCGGTTGATCTTGTTGTAGAGCGTCTTCTCAGAGACACCCAGAATCTCCGCGGTACGGGCCTTATTCCCACCGTTCCTCTGCAGGGACCCCAGGATGTAGTCCTTTTCCACCGTGTCGAGCGTGAGTCCAAAGGGGATCCGGAACGACTGCTTCTCCGGCCCCTTTCCGGCCATGTCCGGCGGAAGGTGCTCCTGATTGATGAGGTCGTTGTCGCAGAGGATGACCGCGCGCTCGACCGCGTTTCGCAGCTCGCGGATGTTGCCTGGCCAGTCGTAGTTCTTCAGAACTTCGAGCGCGTCCGGGTGAACGCCGTTCACGCGCTTGCCGGAGTCGTGGTTGAACTTCACCACCAAGTGCTTGACCAGCACCCGGATAACCTCGCGGCCGTCGCGCAGTGGGGGAAGCGGAAACAGGAACACCTTGAGGCGGAAGAA
>JBQTKE010000015.1:0-8876 GCA_052386435.1 Myxococcaceae bacterium | reverse complement strand
CAGCTTCGTGACCAACACCGCGCTGGTCTTCGACTACCCCTTGAAGAATGGAGCTGTGGGTTATGCAGGTTTCAACCTCTCCACCGCGCGCATGCGGCACGGTGCCGCGCACGACTCTGAAGCGGGGGGGCTGTTGGTCGGAGGGATTGGCAACGACGGAAAGCCAGTCGACAAAGTGGAGTGGTACGAGTCCAAGACGGGCCGGCTCCACAGCACCACGTTGACGTTCAAGCGCGCGGGGATGGGCGTCCTTCCCATTCAGAACGGGAAATACATCGTCGTGGCGGGCGGGTCGGACGGCGAGAACGTGAAGGACGAGGTCTCCTTCTTCCGGTTCGACGCGGCGCAGGCGAACTTCGTGTTGGATCCCGCGAAGGTGCAACTTAGGGGCTTCCGCCGAGGCGCGGCGTTCGCACCGTTCGCCGACGGCAGCCGGTTCCTCTTGGTCGGCGGCTACTCCACGGTCAACGACACCACCGGCGTGCAGCCGGTCAACACGTCGGAGATTTTGAACACCTCAGATACGTTGCAGACGCCCAGCTTGAGCGAAGGGCCGAATGTCGCATCGCCCCGAGGAGACGCGTGCGCGGCAGCGCTTCCGGACGGCCGAGTGCTGGTGATTGGTGGACGCGCGGGCCAGGGCGCGGGAACCCGTAGCGACGCCACGGTGGAGCTGATCAGTCCCTCGGATGACGGCCACGCCACCACGCTGGGGCTCGCGGCACTGTCGACGGGGCGCTATTGGCACACGTGTACGACGCTCAAAGACGGTTCGGTGCTGGTGCTGGGAGGGCTCAGCGAGGGTGCCGGCGGCAGCCTGCAAATCCTTGATGATGCTTTGATTTTTACCCCTGCTCCCGCCGGCCCGTAGTCCCGTTTCAGTGACGCAGTGGGCCGGTTGAGTGCCGGATGAATGTCCGGCCACTATCTTCCGTCAGGAGGCAACATGAAGACCCCTCTCGCCTCGTCCCGTCGCTGGGTCGCGCTTACTGCGGCCACTTTGCTCGGCTTGTCCGCGCCGGCTTTCGCCCTTGATCCGGAAGAGCCGGAGCAGGAAGAGCTTGACGATTCGGACATGATGGACGCGGTCGAGGCCGAGTCGGATTGGGAGGAGTCAGCCCCGCCGCCTCCTTCCGCGAACCTATGGACGCAACAGGATGACGACCCGCCACAGCCGCTGCCGTCGCCCGCGCCGCAGGAGCTCGCGCCTCCCGCCACCGCGCCGACCTTTCAAACTTTCCAGAGCGAGCTGAACGCCTACGGACGTTGGGTCGATGTCCCCGGGCTGGGGACGGTCTGGCAGCCTTATGACTCAGTCGTGGGCGATGACTTCGTTCCGTACGAGACCGGTGGAACGTGGGCCTACGGGCCATCCGGTTGGTACTTCCGCTCGCGCTGGGCGTGGGGTTGGGCGCCGTTCCACTATGGACGCTGGCACCACGCGGTGGGCTTCGGTTGGGTCTGGTGGCCCAGCTATTCGTGGGGTTCCTCGTGGGTCGGCTGGCGTTCCAGCGGCAGCTACGTGGCGTGGGCGCCGCTTCCTCCTCCGGGCTTCCGACTGACGTTCGGGTTTGGGCGACGCGGTTGGAACTACGTTTCGCGCTACCACTTCGGCCGTCCCTGGGTGTCTCGCTTCGTGCTGCATCCCACGCGCTGGAGCGGCGGTTGGGGCTGGTCCACGCATTCTCCGGGTTATCGGTACCGCGGCAGTTACCGTCCGAGTGGCTTCGGTCACCGAGCCACCTCGGGTAACTCCGGCGCGCGCTGGGTCAATTCGCGACCGAACGGGGGCTTCGGCGGGGTTCGCCCCGGAAACCCGACCTTCACGCGTGGCGGCTCCGGTCGTCACGGCTCCTTCGGAACAGCGCCGCCGGGCAGCCACCGCGGCGGAAACTTTGGTCCGCCGCCGGGCCGCAGTCCTTCGAACGGGAGCTTCGGTTCGGGTGGGGGGCGGCCGACGCCCATGGGTCCGTCTCGTCCGGGTGGCGGTGGGTTTGGTGGAAACCGGGATCCCGGGATTCAGGGGCCGTCGAAGGGTGGAGGCCGTGGTCCGTCAGCGCCGCCCAGTGGATTCGGGGGCGGCAGCAGCTTCGGCGGAGGCCGCGGCTCTTCGGGCTCGCCAGGCATGTCGCCGCCGGGCGGAGGTTTCGGAGGAGGCAGCCGTGCTCCCGCTGCGCCGTCCGGCGGTCGCGGAGGAAGCTTCGGTGGAGGCCGCGGCTCTTCGGGCTCGCCGAGCATGTCGCCCCCGAGCGGAGGTTTCGGTGGCGGCAGCCGTGGTCCCGCTGCGCCGAGCGGTGGATTCGGTGGCGGTCGAGGAGGCAGCAGCTTCGGCGGTGGCGGGTCGTCGGGTGGCCCGAGCATGTCACCCGGCGGCAGTCGCGGCGGTGGCGGAGGAAGCTTCGGCGGTCGTGGTGGCGGGAGCTTTGGTGGCGGCAGGAGCGGTGGAGGCAGCTTCGGAGGTGGTCGAGGTGGTGGCGGTCACGGCCGCTGAGTCTCGGCCGAACGCGGTGCCTCAAGCGCTTTACTGAGGCTGACCAACCGAAGTCGAGACCTTCGCCTGCTCAACCACAGGCGAAATCCCCCGCGCGGAAATATCCTCAGCCTCGGCCGTATCCTTGGGACCCTCGTTCCTCGCCGCGGCCTCCGCCTCCATCCTCGCCCGAGTCGCCGCGCGCTCTGCCTCCGCCGCCGCCTCTTCCTTCTGCCGCGCCTCAACCGAGCTGTCCGACGCCGCAATCTCCTCGGCGCTCAACTCCGTCCGCTCAGCATCCATCCCGGTCTTCTTCTCCAGCGCCTTAATCGCGCGCCCCAAAAGGTCCCGCTCCAGCAGGGTCCGGTTCAGCCGCTTCTCCAGTGCCTTGAACTTGTCCTTCACCAACTCCATCTCCGACTTGCTGGTCTTGGCGACGCGGGTCTGGGTCTCCAGATGTCCCTTGAGCCGGCGAACTTCCTTCTCCACCTCGATCGCCTTGGAACGGTCCTTGTTCGCCTGCTGCTCCAGCCGAGTCATCTTCTCCCGGTCAGCGTCGTTCAGCTCGCGGTAGCGCTTCGGCTCCGGCGCCGCGGCGACAGCGGCGGCCGGCAGCGGGGTCCTCTCCGGAGCGGCGGCGACAGGAGCAGTGAGGGCAGGGCGACGGCTCCGGTCACCTTCCGCTTCAGAGCGCAGCTTCTGCAGCTCTGACAACGCGTGGGAGAGCTCTCCTCGCACCGACTCAAGCTGGATCGAAGCGCTGCGCTCGACCTCCTGACGCGCGTGAACCAGATCACGGTCGCCTTTCTCCGACTCCTTCTGGTCGTGCAGCTTCCGCTTCGTCTGCTTTAGCTGTTCCTTGAACTCGTTGAGCTGAACGCGTTGCTCGTCCAACTCGCGGCGTTTCTTCTCCAGCTCTGTCTCCGCCTTCTGGCGCGCCTTCGATTCCGCGTCGTGGGTGGCGCGGACAGCAGGAGCGCTCGCGGTCTTCGAACCGAACAAGAGCAGGTACAGCGTAACGACCAAGGCGAGCGAAATGACGACGAGCGCGGTGACCACGGTTTTCCAACCTCCGAAATGAAAAAGCGCCCGAGAGTAGCGATGGGCACCGTTCCGTCAACCCCGGTGGTAGAGGAAAGCGCATTTACAGGACCGCGGCCAACCCGCGACCGATAAACGCCCTGAACTCTCTCTCAGGAACTCCCATGTCGAACGTCAAATATCCCGGTCCGTTTGTCGGTGGCTCAATCGCGAATTTCCTCAATGGCAACTTCAACCACCACTACGAAGTGGACGTGAAGGACCCGAACCTCACCGACGCCCAGGCGGCGGAACTGATCAAGAACTCAGGGTTTCAGGGTTTGAGATGCGTCAAGGCTCCCTGAAGAACTGGCCCGAGTTCAACAGCACCAAGTTCGAAGTCGTGGGCACGGGCAAGGAAGCGCTCAAGTTTGACGATGCTTTTGAGCCCGGCAAGCGGAACGTCTTCTCAGTGGGCTTGGGAGTAACACAGTCTAGAAAATGCTCCCGGCCCGGCGTCGCGGATCCTGCTGATTCGGATCGCCGTCGCCGTCCGGCCCGTCGTTGAGCAGGTCTGTCTCAATGGCCAGCTCTTCTTCCAGAGGCGTCTCGCGCTTGACCGGAAGCTTGAGCTTCTCCTCCAGTCGAGCGAGCCGATCCGCCATCGCCTCCTGATGGTGCGCGAGCGAGCGCATGATCTCAGCCACCGGGTCAGGCAGGTGGGCGTGGTCCAGCTCGTCGCTGATCGCGGGGTGCTTCTCCCGAACAATCCGGCCGGGCACTCCGACCACAGTAGCGCCCGGCGGAACGTCCTTAATCACGACCGAGGCGCTGCCAATCCGCGCGCCCTCACCCACGTGAATCGCGCCCAGCACACAGGCATTGGAGCCGACGATGACGTTCCGGTGCAGGTGAGGGTGACGAACCCGGCGCTCCAGCGACGTCCCGCCCAGCACCACCCCTTTGTAGATGATGCAGCCCTCTTCAATGACGGCGGTCTCGCCAATCACCACGCCCATGCCGTGATCGATGAACACCCCGTCCGCGATGGTCGCGCCGGGGTGAATCTCCACACCCGTCAGCCAGCGCGTGTAGTGGGACGACAGCCGCGCCGCGAGCCGGTAGTTCCGCACCCACAGCAGGTGCGAGACGCGGTGAAGCGCCAAGGCGTGCACGCCGGGATAGGCCAGGAGCACCTCCAGCTTGCTCCGCGCGGCCGGGTCATGCCGGAGGGCGGCCTCCACGTTGCGCAGCAGCGCTCGAAACATGCGCCGACTCTACTACCTGACGGCCTGCCCGCGCACGAGGCGTCCTCAATCCCGCCCTGATCGAGCCGGCTGCGTGATAAGGCGCGACCCCATGATGGACATGATCTACCGGCGTCTGGGGCGCAGTGGACTGAAGGTCAGCGTTCTGTCCTTTGGTTCGTGGGTGACGTTCGACAACCAGCTGGACGTGGGCCGGGCGCGTGACTGCTTGGGCGCCGCGTACGAAGCCGGCGTGAACTTCTTCGACAACGCGGAGGTCTACGCCAACGGCGCGTCGGAACGGATCATGGGCAAGGCGATCGCCGAGCTGAAATGGCCGCGCGATTCCTATCTCGTCTCCACCAAGTTCTACTGGGGCATCGTCGACGGGGTGAACACCAAGAACACCCTCAACCGGAAGTACCTACTCTCCGCGATCGACGCTTCGCTGGAGCGCTTCAATCTCGACTTCGTGGATCTGGTCTACGCGCACCGAGCGGACCCCGACACCCCGCTCGAAGAAACCGTCTGGGCCATGCACGACATCGTCGCCTCCGGAAAGGCCCGCTACTGGGGAACCTCCGAGTGGTCCGCGGGAGACATCCGAGGCGCGTACGAGATCGCCGAACGCCACCACCTGCGCAAGCCGCTGATGGAGCAGCCGCAATACCACCTCTTGGAACGGCACAAGGTAGAGGTCGAGTTCGCGCGCCTCTACTCCGAGATGGGTCTTGGCCTCACCACTTGGAGCCCGCTCGCGTCCGGTCTGCTCACTGGCAAGTACCTGGAGGGCATTCCCAAAGGGAGCCGTGGTTCGCTTGAATCGTACGCATGGCTTCGCAAGTCGCTCACGGACGAATCAAAGAACGCCAAGGTGCGAAAGCTTAAGTCCATCGCTGATGGGCTGGGCTGTACCCTCGCCCAACTCGCGATTGCGTGGTGCGCGAAGAACCCCGACGTCTCGACTGTCATCACCGGCGCAAGCAAGGTGGAGCAGGTGAGGGAGAACATGAAAGCCCTCGACGTCCTCGCCAAACTGGACGACCCGACATTGATGAAGATCGAGGCGATTGTTCAGGGATAAAACTGCGAACGCGGGAAAAATGCGGAGCAGCTTGTCCTCAAACAAGCGTTTGCCGCGGCCTCGCCCAAAGTAGCCTGCTCCCCATTTTCCCTACTGCGGCAAAGACTGGTACCCCGCGCTGCCTTCTCCGTGCGTGAGCGGCCGTTTGGCTCTGGACTGCTGCTTACGTCGGTTCAGGAGTTCGTCCGTTCTTCGGTAGAGGTCCCGCAGCCGCTCTGCGTGTCCCAGCTGGCAGGCCGCCGCGCTTGCGGAGACGCCCAACGCGCGCAGCGAGTGATTGACCCTCTCGATGAGCGCTTCCGCTTCGTCGCGGCGCCCACTCACGACAAAGGCGAACTCGTCACCTCCGATGCGGCCGCACACTTCGTCCTCACGGACAGTCCGTCGAATCGCCGCGCCGACCCGTCGCAAGAGTCGGTCTCCCTCCGGGTGGCCCAGCGTCTCGTTCACCTGCTTGAACTCGTCGAGGTCCAGCAACACCAAGCAGACCGCTCCGCCCACGCGCCTGGCGCGCGAAGAGTCCCTCACCAGTGCTGACACCAGCGCTCTGCGATTGGGCAGACCCGTGAGCGTGTCCGCGAAGAGACGGCGATCCGCGCGCCGACGTTCCTTTGCTCGGAAGAGCGCCGACCCCATTCGAAACGCCAGCTCCTCAGGGGAGGCCGTCCGCGTCGCCCATTCATCGCCACCCACCTCCGGCCCGGCGGCGAGGGCGCTGGGCCCTCCCACCATCAGTACGGCGGGACGCTTCGTCGGCAAAGACGTCACCAGCGCGCGTTGCCAGGCGGCATCCGCGTCGACGATCAACAGATGAGGGCCATTTTCCGCCAGCGCCGTCGCGGCAGGCAGAGGCCCGTCCACCGTCTCGACTTGGACCGACAGCTTGAGCCGCGCCAGCGCCGCGGCGAGCTGATCCGAGCCGATCGCGCCTTCCAACATCAAAATTCGTTTGTGCGTTCCCTCAATGACCATGCTCATTCACCCGCGGTGTGTGGCGAGGCGACCTCCGTGAGTGGATCCCCCTTCAACGCTTTACAGATAGAAACGATCTGTGAGGCCCGCAGTCAGTTGGAGGATGGTGCTCCACCCGACGAACTGGTCGACCGACACAGCCATTCCCGACGATTCGACTGCCATCGCCGCCAAAGAACCTGTGCATCCATATGTATGCGCCAATCCAGATTCGCGCAGGAATGTCAGAAGTGAACGGATGGTGGGCAACTGACGGGTCTCAAAGCGATCGCTGACGTCGTCCCGAGGCGGTGAGAATTCCGGCCCATCCACGGCGCCTTTCGCCAGTCGCTCCAGCGCCCACCAGAAAAAGAAAACATGGGCGGGACGTCCTGCCGCCACCGCGGCCGCGGCGATCGACAGCCCTTGGTGAACCCGATCGTACTCTCCGGCGTGGAGAAAGACGGCGACGGGCGTTTTTCCGGGGGCGAACACGGGCATCTCTCTACCGTTCACCCTGCGATCCCGTCCACCCAACCCCGCGAGGCGACCGCCTGGGCGTGAAAGCCTTGCGCCCGGATGTCCTACCTTGCTAGGAAACCCCGCGCGTTCGCGGACTTAGCAGGACGCTGGCGGACTTATGGGCGAAGAGACAACAGCGCGACGCAAAGATTCGCATCTGGACCTCTGCGCGACTGGCGATGTGGAGCCCGTCCAGAACAGCACACTGCTGGAGTGCGTTCACCTGATTCACTGCGCCATGCCGGAGATGGACGTCACGGGCGTCGATCTCTCCACCGACCTCTTCGGCAAGAAGCTCAAAGCTCCGCTGCTGATCACGGGGATGACGGGCGGAACCGACAGGGCCGCGCAGGTGAACCGGGATCTTGCCGCCGTCGCTGAGCGCCACGGGGTGGCCTTTGGGGTCGGCAGTCCGCGCGCCATGGCTGAAGACACGGCGCGCGCCGCCAGCTATCAGGTTCGCGACGTCGCCCCCTGCACGCTCCTGCTCGGAAACATCGGTCTGTTCCAAGCGATTGGTTTGGGGATCGACGGAGTTCGCCGACTCTCAGACGCCATTGGCGCCGACGCGATGGCGCTGCACCTCAACGAGGGGCAGGAGCTCACCCAGCCCGAAGGCGACCGCGATTTTCGATGCGGCTACGAGATTGTCGGCAAGCTGGCCCAAGCTTTCGGAAAGCGCTTGTTGGTGAAGGAGACCGGCTGCGGCATCTCGGCCGAGGTCTCGCGTCGCTTGGTCGAGCTCGGTGTTCAGGCGATTGATGTCTCCGGTCTGGGTGGCACGTCCTGGGTTCGGGTCGAGCAGCTGCGCGCGCATGGGCAGATGGCGCAGCTGGGGGCGGAGTACTCTTCGTGGGGAATCCCCACCGCCGCCGCGGTCGCGTCTGCGTTCAAAGCGGTGGGGGGAAGGGCGCGGCTGATCGCGTCTGGCGGCATTCGCACTGGTCTCGACGTTGCAAAGAGTCTGGCGCTGGGGGCCGACGTTGCCGGCATGGCCCTTCCGCTGTTCAGAGCGCAACAGGCGGGTGGAGTCGAGGGCGCGTCACAAGCGCTCACGGTTGTGCTCGCAGGTCTGCGACAAGCGTGTGTGCTGACCGGCAGCCGCAGTGCGGTCGAGCTGCGACAACGGCCCAAGGTGCTCACCGGCGAGTTGAGGGAGTGGCTCGCCGTGCTGTAGAAGCACTGCGTCAAAAGGAGCAGGAATGTCCGAAGTTTTCACGTCGCGGCTGTCTGGGTTCCACAAGCTCTCAGTCGAAGAGCGCCTGGGGCAGCTGCGCAAGATGTACCGCCTGTCCCCTGAAGAGCTTTTGTCGTTGGGCTCGGAGGGGTTGGAGCCTGCCCTGGCCAACCAGATGATCGAAAACGCGATCGGAACCTTTAGCCTGCCATTCGGGCTGGGTCTGAACATGACCGTGAACGGGAAAGACAGCATCGTCCCCATGGTCGTGGAGGAGCCTTCGGTCGTGGCGGCGGTCTCCTTCGCCGCGAAGATCGTCCGCGAGTCCGGTGGCTTCACCGCCAGCGCCGACGAGTCGATGATGATCGGCCAAGTGCAGGTCACCGGGTACGGCGACCCGACGTT
>JBQTKE010000014.1:0-13412 GCA_052386435.1 Myxococcaceae bacterium | reverse complement strand
GGACTGGGCGGGGCTGCGTGAGGCGTTCTCCGACATGGACCCCGCCGACATTGCCGAGATCCTCTGGGATTTGCCCGCGGTCGACAGCGGGATTCTGTTCCGGGTGCTGCCGCGCGTTCAGGCCGCTGCCGCGTTCGAATACCTGCCCCTCGATCAGCAGACGGAGCTGGTGCAGACGCTGGGCACCGGCCAGCTCATCAACGTCCTCAACGAGATGGCGCCCGACGACCGCACGCGCCTCTTCGAAGAGCTCCCTGCGGAGGTCACCAAGCGCGCGCTGACGGAGCTGCGGCCAGAGGAGCTCAAGGTCGCGCGCCAGCTCTTGGGCTACCCCGACCGTTCCGCTGGCCGCTACATGACCCCGGAGTATTTGGCGATCCGGCCCACGATGAAGGCGGAGGAGGCGCTCAACTACATCCGCTCGCACGGCAAGGGGCGCGAAACGCTCAGCATCGTCTACGTCACGGACGAGAAGGGCGAGCTGCTCAAAGATCTGCGTCTGGCCAGCATCGTGCTGGCGCCACCGGACATGGCGATCGCGGACATTGAGGATCGTCAGCTGATTAGTTTGATGGCGACCGCGGATCGGACCGAGGTCGTCAGCACCTTCGAGAAGTACGATCGCGTCGCGCTCCCAGTCACCGACAGCCGCGGGGTGCTCGTCGGCATCATCACCGTCGACGACGTGTTGGACGTGGCCGAGGAAGAGGCCACCGAAGACATTCAGAAGATGGGCGGTATGGAGGCCCTCGAGGCGCCGTACTTGGAAGTGGGCTTGATGAAGATGGTGCGCAAGCGCGGCATCTGGCTCGCCATCTTGTGCGTGAGCGAAATGCTGACCGCCATTCCGATGAGGTACTTCGACGAGGAGTTCAAGCGCGCGCAGGTCTTGATGTTGTTCCTGCCCCTGATCATCAGCTCCGGCGGCAACTCTGGTTCCCAAGCCACTTCACTGATCATTCGCGCCCTCGCCCTGCGAGAGCTCACGCTGAGAGACTGGTGGCGGGTATTGGGCCGGGAGCTCCGCACGGGGATTCTCCTCGGCGTGCTGCTCGGAACGCTCGGCCTGATCCGCATTCTCGCTTGGCACTACTTTCACTTTGACGACTTCGGCGAGCACCACATCCGCGTGGCCGTTACCGTCGCCATGACGTTGATCGGCGTGGTGCTGCTCGGGGCACTCACCGGTGCGATGTTGCCCTTTATTCTCCGTCGCGTGGGGTTGGATCCCGCCGCGGCTTCCGCCCCCTTCGTGGCCACAGTCGTCGACGTGCTGGGCCTGATGATCTACTTCTGGGTTGCCGCGGCCATCCTGCTTCGCGTCTTGGGGAATTGACGACCTTAAGGCCGCTAGAAAATGTGACGTCTCATGTTGACGTTCACGAGCAACCCCAAGCTCATCATCACGGAGAGCATCGAAGAGCCGCCGTAGCTCATCAGCGGCAAGGTGATGCCGGTCACTGGCAGCAGGCCCGTCACCATCCCGATGTTCTCGAAGATCTGCCAGAAGAGCATCGACGCGACGCCCACCGCCACGAACGCGCCGAAGCGATCGCGGGAACCGAAGGCTACGCCCAGCGCATACATCAACAGCGCGCCGTAGAGTCCAAGCAAGAGCGCGCACATCAGGAAGCCGTGCTCTTCCGCCCAGACTGAGAAGATGAAGTCGGTGTGCTGCTCGGGGAGGAACGACAGACCCGTCTGAGTTCCTTCGCGCCATCCCACGCCCGTGAGCCCGCCTGAGCCCACCGCGATCTTCGACTGCGCGGAGTGGTAGTTCTTTCCGCGCAGGTCTGACTCGGGATCCAACCAGCTGGCGATGCGGTCGCTCTGGTGCGGCTTGAGCCGGTGACGAATGAGCGTGCTTCCCGGATTCGGCGCGTCGTTGTGGATGTAGTCGTTCCAGATGACGACGCTGACCGCGAGGAAGCCGACGATCATTAGTCCCCACACCCAGCGGTTCACTCGGCCGAAGAGGATGATGGTGACGCCGGAGAGCCCCAGCATCATCGCGGTTCCCAAGTCCGGCTGAATCAGCACCATCACGGTGGGGACGGCCATAATCGCCAGTGGACGCCACAGCCGCAGACCGTAGGCGGGCTGATTGGACCTGTAATCGTGGTGATAAAAGCGCGCGAGCATCAGGATCATCCCGATCTTCACGAACTCCGCGGGCTGAATGCGCACCGGCCCAATCGCGAACCAGCTCTCCGCGCCCTTCGCCTTGTGCCCCACGAAGCGCAGCGCGAGCAGCGCGAGCAAGTTGAGCAGGTAGACCGGCACCGCCATCCGCTGAATGAAGCGGTAGTCGAGGAAGCCGATCGCGATGACAGCGGCCAACCCCAGGCCGAGATAAATCCCCTGGATTCCCCAGGTCGACAAGTTGGCCGCGCGCCCCGCGGCGACGGCAACCGCTGTTCCGGACTCGCTGGAGCTGCGCGCCGCGGACGCCAGGTTCCAGATTCCCAGCAGCGCGATGAAGAGCGTGGAGAGCATCAACCCCCACGGGACATGCGGCGCCAGCCGACGCTCGATTCGCATCTGCATCAGGGCGCTCCGTTCGTGGCGGAAGGGGTGACACCGCCGGGAGCGGGCGCAGTCGCAGGAGGCACCGTCACCGCGGGCGGAACCGCTCCATTCGACGGAACCACCGGCGCGTTCGTCGGCGGGAACATGTCTGGCGTGCGCGGGGCTGGAGGAGGCGGTGGCGGGACGGCCTCAGGAGCATCAGGCCCGGGAGACTCCTCGGCGCTGCCCTCGGGATCGTCTTCCACCGGCATGGGCAAACCCATCGCGGTGACACCCGCGTCCGAGAGGCCGCTCAGCTCAGGCGTGGGCGCGGGAACCGTCAACGCATTCGCGGCGACCTTTCGATTCGTCACATCCGGCCGGCCCGTGTTCGCGACGGTGGCAGAGGGCTCAGGGGCTTTCTGCAGCTCGAAGTACTTGCGGAAGATCGACATCGCGGTGGGCGCGGCGTCCGAGCCACCATGGCCGCCGTGCTCGTTGAGCACCACGATCGCAATCTCCGGTTTCTCCGCGGGGGCGAACGCGGCAAACCACGCGTGATCGCGATCCCAGTACTCCATCTGGTGCGTCTTCAAACGCACCGCGCCCAGTCGCTTCACCTGCGCGGTGCCGGTCTTGCCGGCGACGAGGACGTTCTTCATCCCGGACTCGCGGAAGGCACGCACCGCCGTCCCACCCGGCTCGTGCACCACGGCAATCAAGCCGTCGACGACCGCTTTGCGATCTTCCGGATCAATGTCGATGTGGCGGAGAAGCCGAGGTTGGAATTCTTTGATCGTCCGTTCAACGCGGTCGTCAACCGGATCAATCTCATCCACGTACCGAACCAGCTGCGGCTGATACACATCTCCGCCATTGGCGACCGCGGAATAGACCATCGCCAACTGCAGCGGCGTGACCGCATCATCACCCTGGCCGATGGCGCTGTTGAGGGCCATGCCCTTCTGGTAGCCGCCCGGGGTCACTTTGTTGTGGTACGCGACCGACGGCATGATGCCCGGGACTTCCGGGACGACGCCGATCCCCGTGGGCGAGCCCAAGCCGAGCGACTTGCCCATCTCTGAGATCGGGTCGAGTCCAATCACATCCGCGACTCGGAAAAACCACGTGTCGCACGACGACTGCATGGCCCCGCGAGCGTCCTTGATTCCGTGGCCGCGATCCAAGTGGCAGCGCCACACGCGCCTACCGAGTCGATAGCCCCCTGTGCAGAACGTGGTGCTGCTGGGCTTGAACTGGCCGCTCTTCAAGGCCGCCAGCGCGGTGACAACTTTGAACGTCGAACCAGGCGCGTAGTGCTGCGACACCGGCCGGAAGATCATCGGCTCCAGCTTGTCTTCCTTCAGCGTCTGCATGTCCTTCCACGACACCCGACCCGTCATCATGTTCGGGTCGTACGCAGGGCGCGAGACCATGGCGAGAATGAAACCGGTACGAACATCCAGCGCGACCACCGCTCCTGCGGTCCCTGGGAAGGCCCGCTCGGCCTCAACCTGAAGCCGCTGATCAATCGACAGGCGAAGGTTGTGACCTGGGACGGGCGCGCGCTCATCGTTCACCGGCGCCAAGAAGCCAGGCATCTGCCGGCCGCGCGCGTCGACGACTTGGTAGCTGACCCCGTCCACGCCGCGCAGCTCGTTCTGCAGCGCCTTCTCAATGCCGGTGCGGCCGATGTAATCGCCGAGCTGATAGTTGTCGCCCCTGGAGTTGAGGCGCTCGTACTCCGCCGGCTGAAGCTCGTTCATGTAGCCCAGCACGTGCGCCAACCCTGTGAGCACAGTGCCGTCTTCCTTGCGGACCAAGTGGTAGTCGCGCTGTTGTCCCGGGGCGACCTTCACGCCGGGGAGGTCCGATGCGTCGGCGAGGCGCGCCTCTATGATGTCGCGCTCGTCCGCGCTGATGTCCGTCTTCACCGCGACCGGCCGGAAGCGATCCGAACGCTTCACCGCCTTGAGCTTGGCCTCCACCGCTTGGATCTGAACGAGATCCCACTTGAGGTAAGTGGCCAGCCGCGGCACCACTTCGTCGAGGCACTTCTGGCAGAACGCCGGCTGAATGACGATGTCGTTGCTGGGCCGGTTGTCGACGAGGATCTCGCCACGCGCGTCCTTGATCATTCCGCGCGGCGCGCGAATGCGGACCTGGTCGACGTAGTTGGCCTGAGACTTCGCTTTGAACTCTTCGTGTCGAATGACCTGCAGGCGGTAGAGCTGCACCGTGAGCACGATCAGCCCCAAGATCATGAACAGGCCGAGGTACACCAGCGGTCGACGGAGCTCGCGCCCGTCGCTGTTCTGGCCCAAGGTCATCGCAGCGATCCAATCTCTGGCCGGTCATTGCCGGGATCGAAGCGACGCAGCAGGGGATAGAGCGCCAGCGCCGCGAAGCCGGTCAGCAGGATCTGCAGCAACAGCGACGGCAGCGAAAAGGCGCCGACCAGCGTCTGTCGCGCGGTCATCCAGGTGAAGAACGACGCGAGCAGCGCATGGCCGGCGTCCGCGCCCAAGGTGAACAACGCGTAGGTCGGCGCGGAACGGACGTCGACGAGGGACGCGGCGAGCCGGCCCAGCAGGAACGTGAGCACGCCCAAGAACGTGTAGAGCCCCGTGGGCTGACCGCTCATCACGTCCAGCAAGTAACCAATGGAGAACGAGGAGAACGCACCTTCCAGGGTGTTCGCCCGCAGCGCCAGGAACACGATGATCGCCACGGTGGCGTCGATGCGGGTTACCGCGAAGCCGGAGTACTTCACGACAACGGATTCAACCGTGAGCAGAAGCAGCGCCAGCGCGACGGTGAGAAGAAACTTCATTGCACCAGCCCTCCCGGTGGCACCACCTCGCCCAGTGGGTTGTCTGGGAGCACCAGCAGCTCCTCCACCGCCGTCACGTCCACCGCCGGCGTGATGCGCGCAGCCATGAACATGCCGTAGTTTTTTCGCTCGACGTTGCTGACCTTGCCCACGACCAATCCAGGCGGAAACACGCCGTCGGTGCCGGAGGTGATGAGCGTGTCGCCCTCTTCAATGTCGCCGGTGCGCAGCGCGTTCTCCAGAACCAACGGCAGCCCCGTCTTGTCGCGCGCGCCCGTAGCGGTGGCGCGGTACCGAGAACGCTGCACCCGGACCGCGATGTGGCTGTTCGGATCGGTGATCAGCAGCACGTCCGCGGAAGAGCCCGTGGCGCGCAGCACGCGGCCCACCACGCCATCCGCGGTCATGACCGGAAGGCCCTTGCGCACGCCCGCGCTCTCACCGCGGTTGATGTGCAGCGACAGCATGTTTTGAACGGGATTCACGCCGACCACGCGCGCCGCGATCGGCGGACGCGGTGCGGTCTCGGTGTACGAGAGCAGTCGCTTGAGCCGCTCGTTCTCGGCGCGCGCCTCGGTGAGGTTGTTGAGCTCCGCGCGCAGCCGCGCGTTCTCCGCCTGCAGCACTTGGCCCTGCTCGCGAACCCCGCGCAGCGCCACGTAGCCCTGCCAACCGCCGACGAGGCTGTCGACCGCCACCGTCAGTCCGTACTGAAGCGGCGAGCTGATCGACACGACGATGCGATCGACGACATTCGGATCGCGCGGCTTGTTGCGCGTCGCCAGAAACGTCACGAACGGATAGAGCAGCAGGAAGCTGATGACGAGCAAGTCCCTGTAGCGCTTGATGAGTGACAACACTGTTCGGGGTTTTCCCTTCTAACGCCGCCAAACCGCTTGAATTTTCTACCCGCGGATCCTACAGGGCGACGAACAAAACTGCCAACGGCGGACCTTCCAACCCCTCGTGAGTCATGACTGAAAAGCTTCAGCTGCGGCGTGCTCTTTCCTATCTCTTCATCCTGGCGATTGCGATCGTCTTCACCATCTCCTTCGGACCCGGGAGCAGTGGTTTCCAGGGGAAGACAAAGGCACAGAAGCCAACCAACGCCGCGACGGTGAATGGGAAGGACATCCCCTACAAGGATTTCCAGACCGAGTTCTCCAATCAGCTCACCTACATCAAGATGCAGCAGCGCTCGTTCAACGAGCAGCTGGCCAGGCAGATGGGCATCGACCGCCAGGTTTTGGAGCGGCTGGTGTATGGGGAGCTGCTGGCGCAAGAGGCCGAGAAGCGGGGCATCTCCACCCCCGACAGCGAGGTACGCGACCTTCTCCACAAAAACTCCGACTTTCAGAAGGACGGTCAGTTTGACGTGGAGCGCTACAGGCAAGTCATCCGCGATTACTACCGGAAGACCGACGTGGAGTACGAGGAAGACCTACGCCGCCGGATCGCGGGGAACAAGCTGCTGACCATCGTCGAGAATGCCGCGGTCGTCTCGGATGACGAGGTGAAGGCGCGCTTCTTCCGCGAGGGAAACAAGGCCGAGGCGACGTTCGTGCGTTTTATCCCGTCCATGTTCGCGGAGAAGGTGGGGGCGCCCAAGGGTGAGGAGCTGGCTCAGTGGCAGACCGCTCACGCCGCTGAGGTCGACAGCTACTATCAGGAGAATCAGTTCCTCTACGCGCAGCCGGAAAAGCTTCAGGCGCGGCAGATTCTGATCAGGACCGCGCCCGGCGCGACGGACGCGCAGAAGGCGGAGGCGAAGCAGAAGGCGGAGAACCTTCGCAAGGAGATCGAAGGCGGTAAGGACTTCGCGGAGGTCGCCAAACAATTCTCAGAAGATGCCAACACCAAGACGAAGGGTGGATCTCTCGGAGAAGTGGAGCGGATGGCGCTCGACCCCGCTATCGCCGAGCCCGCGTTCAAGCTCGCCGCCGGTCAGATGACGGAGGTCGTGGAGACGCGCGCAGGAGCCGCGTTCTTGAAGGTCGAAGGGAAGATCGCGCCCAAGCAGAAAACGCTGGACGAGGTTCGCCCGGAGATCGCGAAGCAGCTGTGGACCAAGGAGAAAGCGAAAGCAGTAGCCAAGGCGGAAGCGGACAAGGCGCTCGCAGCCCTCAGGTCCGGCAAGAAGCTCGCCACCCTCTTCCCACCCAGCAAGGCCGGACAGCCCGCGGCCATGCGCTTCGAGACCGAGAGCAAGCCGGAGGCGATCGAGACCGGTTCTTTCGATGCCTCGCGTGAATCCCTGCCCGTCTTGGGCGTCGCTCCCGAGCTGACCAAGGACGTCTTCGCGCTCGAGGCTGCGCACTCGCTCGACAAGGTCTACAGCGCCGGTGAGGGTTACGCGGTGGTGGACGTGACCCAGCGGAGCAAGCCCACTGACACGCTCTTCACCTCGCAGAAGGACACGCTGCACGAAGAGGCGATGAAGGCAAAGCGGATCGAGCTGCGCGAATCGTTCCTCAAAGCCCTCAAGAAGCAGGGCAACGTGGTGATGAACGAAGAGCTGCTCCGCGGCGACGCGGTCCAGTCGTAAGCGCACCGGTTCATGACGCGTTTTGATTTTATTGACGCCCGTTCGCGTACTCAGTCCCAACCGGTTGGCGGCGGAACGCCCTTCTGAGTCGGTCGCGGGGTCTCCTCCGGCTTGCGCAGGGTCTCCTCGAGAATTCGCGCGGTCTGAACCCCGTTCCGTCCCGCGGACTTCACGGCGTACATGGCGCGGTCCGCGGCCTGGAGGAGCTCCCCGCTGTTGCTGGCGTGATCTGGAAACGTGGCGACACCGACGCTGGCGGTGACTCGTACCGCCAAGCCGCGGTCTTGACCGAAGAGGTGCTCACGCACGCGCTGAACGATCCGCTCCGCAGTGGTGAGCGCGCCGGCGACGTCTGTTTCGACCAGCACCGCGGCGAACTCGTCGCCACCGTAGCGAAATGGGAGATCGACTTGCCGCACGCAATTGCGCAGGACTTCTCCGAACTCGCGCAGCACCGCGCTCCCAACCAGGTGACCGTGGGTGTCGTTCACCTTCTTGAATTCGTCGAGATCAATGAACAAGAGCGAGAGCCGGTGGATGAAGCGGCCGGCGCGGGCCACTTCACGGTCCAGCTGAGCCATGAGGTGTCGCGCGTTGAAGAGCGCGGTGTGCTCATCCGTGATGGTGAGCTCTTGCACCGTTTGAAACGTGCGCGCGTTGTTCAGCGCAATCGCGGCAAAGTCGGCGATGCCGGACGCAGCCTCCTCGTCTTCCTCTGTGAAAGGACCTTCGCGCTGCTCGCGAATAAGCTGGATCACACCCAGGGCGCTCCCGCGAAACCGCAGCGGCACCACCATGAGCAATCCGGCGCGGTGCGCTTTCCCCGTTACGAACACCTGCTTCGCTTCGGCTGACTTGTCCGCGCCCATCCCGAACGCGCGTTCGGCGTAGAGCTCGCCGGTCCTCGCGTCGTGGAGCAGCAGCGCCCAGCGCGGCGCGGCCAGAACTTCGGAGACCCGCTGCATCACCAGGTGCAGCACCTCGTTGAGCTCCAACGTGGAGGTGAGCGCCTTGGCAATCTCGTTGAACGCCCGAAGCGACTCCTCGGTGTGAGCCATTCGGCCAAGGACTCTAGCAGCAATGGCGTGGGATAACGGCGCCATGAAAACGGCCTTCGTCCTCGCCTCCGCGTCCCCTCGCCGCCAGGAGCTGCTCGCGCGTCTGGGTGTTCCTTTCAGCGTGGACGTCGCCTCGACCGACGAGGGTGTGCGTTCTGGAGAACGCCCACACGACTACGTGCGGCGCGTCGCGGAGGAGAAAGCAACCACGGTGGCCGAACGCCATCCGGACGCGCTGGTGCTGGCGGCGGACACCTCGGTCGTCTTGGGAAGGTCCATCCTCGGCAAACCCAAGAACGCGGAAGACGCGAAGGTGATGCTCACCCGGCTCTCCGGCGTCACCCATCGAGTGCTCACCGCAGTAGCTCTCGCGGGCGCATCGCGTGACGGGATATTGGTCAGCACCGAGGTCGACTTTCGTCCGCTCTCCGCGGAGGAAGTGGAGTGGTACGTGCGCACCGGAGAGCCGATGGACAAGGCGGGCAGCTACGCGATCCAAGGAACGGGTGGCTTCTTCGTGAAGGCGATCCGTGGCAGTCACAGCAACGTGATTGGTCTGCCGCTGGTGGAGACCGTGGAGTTGTTGCGCGGCGGCGGTCTCAAGCTTCCATGGAGCTGATCGTGCTCGCGGACTCCGATCTGAGTCCTGCGCCGGTCGCGCTCACGCCTCAGCGTTGACCGCGCCGCGACTTCAGCCCAGGCGGCACGCGGTACTCCTTGCGCGGTCCGTCTGGAAGCTCCTGCCGGGGGCCGCAAAGGAACACCAGGTGGTCGACGAGGGCCTGGGCCTTGGGAGCCAGCGCGGTGAACTTCACGCCGAAGCCGGCCCTGCTGCGCCGCCACGCGACCTCCACTTCCGCGAACGGGAGCGCCCTGCCCCGAACCTCGAACGATACGTCGAGCCGCGTCCCCGCGTCGAAAGGCTCCGCGGTGCGGATGAACATCCCGCCGCGCGAGAGATCGCCCACCACCAGTCGCTGCGGCTGCGCACCACTTCCGACGGGGCGGACTTGAACCATCCGTTCCAGGGGCACGCGTTGGCTGCGGTTGTTTCGAGAAGGCATACGAGCACAGCAGGGTGAATCACATTTCCTTGAGTTTGAGCCGACCTTCGTCGCTCACCTTCACTTTGAATTCCATGCCGCAGTAGTTGCAGAGGATCTCCTCGCCATCCCCGAATGGAGGATCGACGGGGTTGTTCGCATTGCACCCGGGACAGTCGAACTCTTTGAACACGGATTCGGCGCCGGAGCCTCCCTTGGACTCCTTCTCGTCGTCGTCGTCGTACGCATCCACGGGGGGCGCCATCACGGTCTCCCTTGCTTGAAGAACGAGCGCGCATTCTCGGACGCGACAAAGCGGTCGGCAAGGCAAGCAAGCGAGCGGATGTGGGCCCCGTTGAGCGCGGGTGGTCGTAGGGCGGCCGGAGGTTTGGAAAGGCGCGAAAGATCCGGGCGGCGCGGATTGTTGCAGAGGCGAATGAATGGTCGCGTCACCCGCGCGTCCGCTGACTGTCCCTAGCTAGGGCCTTCAAGGAGCGCCGGATGCCGCAACCTCGCCGCCTCATCTTCTTCGCACTGCTACTGGGGCTCTCTGTTTCCGCTATGGCCGCGGAGCCAGAAAAGATGGCCTTCGGTCCCGGCGAGCAGTCGACCTACCGAGTGTCCTTCTTGGGCATAGGTGCGGGCAGCGCTCAAATCACCGTGGGCGCGCCCACTCAGCAATACGGCCGCAGTGTCTGGCCCATCGTATCCCTGGCGAAGAGCGACGCGCTGTTCTCGATCTACCCCATCCGCGACAAATACGTCTCGTACTGGGAGCCCTCGAGTCAGAAGACGTTGGGCAGCGATCTCTTCGCGGAAGAGAACCGCAAGCGACGGCGCCAGACCGTTCGGATTGACCACGCGGAGCGCAAGGCTTACGTGAATAAGACCGCAGATGGCGCGCAGCCACAGGAGCTCACCGTCGACATCGAGGCGAATACGAGTGACATGGCGACGGCGACATTCATGCTGCGCAACTACGATCTGCAAGTGGGCAAGAGCTACCAGACGCCTGTCTTCACGGGCGCGCGCGTCTTCCCGCTGCGCGGCACTGTCGAAGGCATCACCCGGCTCAACGTGAATGGCACCGACCGCGAGGTCTTCAAGGTCCGCGTCCAGACCGCGTTCACCGGCAGCCTGGAGTCGAAGCGCGATCTCGTCGCCTACTTCACCACCGACGCCCGGCGCGTCCCGGTGCGCATCGAAGCGGACTTTCTCATCGGAAAGCTCGCGGCGGACCTCACCGACTACAAGCCCGGCGCCGAGATCGCCGTGAGCGACGTGCGTCCCGCTTCGACAGCGGATGCGAAGAACTAAAGAGCCTTACCTCACCGTGGTCTCTGCTTCGACGTCAGGCGAATAACTCAACAGAGCCACTCCCCAACTGACCGGAGCGGGTATAGCTGAAGCCCATGGTGTGGCCCCTTCTCGTTATCGCCCTCTCCGCGACGCCCGCGGAGGACCTGCGGTTCGTCAGCCCGCTGGTGAAGGTCCGTCCCGACGCCGCCGCTTCCGGCAGCACGTCCGTGCAGCTCACCGCGGCGCGCGGAGAGTGCGAAGGCATTCAGGTCGTCAGTCCGCGCGAAGAAGTACCCGTCGTCACCGGCGCGCTCGCGCCGCGCATTTTTCAAGTCGACTACGTGAAGGTGGAGAAGCCGTCGAACGCGGAAGGCGCCGCCGGACTTTGGCCCGACCCTCTGGTTCCCACTGTTGAAGGTCGTGGCCGCGTTTTCTATCTGGAGTGGTGCGTTCCTCGCGCACAGGCACCGGGCGTCTACCGCGGCACCGTGGGCAAGGGGGCGACCTGGCAACTCACCGTCGAACCGTTTGAGATACCCGCAACCTCTTCTCTCCCCAACAGCTTCGGACTCTCCCTCTACAGCATTGCCAAGGGGCACCAGCTGCCGCCCGAATCGCCGGAGGCCCACGCGCTGTTGCGCGAATACGCGAAGCGTCTGCTCCAGCATCGCGTGAGCGCGCACGGCATGAGCATGACGCCGCCGCGGCTGAATCGAGGTACCATTGATTTCACCGCGTATGACCGGGAGGTCGGCCCGTTCCTCGACGGAACCGTGCTTCCCAGCGGCGCCCGTTTCACCAGCGTCGAGCTGCGGGACGTGAAGTCGCTCTCGTCCGAGGAGCGGACCCGCTACAGCCGCTCGGTCGAAGCGCATTTCCAGGAGCGCGGATGGAACGCGCAGCTCTTCTTCTACGCAAAGGACGAGCCCAAGCCGGACGAGATCCCTCTGGTCCTCACCCAGGCGCGGGCCTTCGCGGGAATCGCGCGCGTCCCAGTCTTGGTGACCTCGCCGTTCGACGCGCGGCTCAAAGGTGCCGCGGGCGTGCTCTGCCCCAACCTCAACTGCTTCTTTCCGCGCGCTGGCGCGCAGACGTGTCGAAATGTGCAGAGCACATCGCAGCTGCGTTCGCAGCTTCCTTCGGGGACCAAGGTCTGGTGGTACCAGAGCTGCAGCTCTCACGGCTGCCAGGACGGCGCGCGTGATCCCGTCTACTCCGGATGGGCGTCATACATGGTCGACGCGTCAGGGCCTCAGAACCGAGCGATGGGTGTGCTCGCGTACAACAATGGGATCGACGGCGAGCTCTATTTCGACACTGTCTTCGCCTACAACACAGGCGACCCGTGGAAGAGCGTCTACGCGTTCGCGGGAAATGGGGATGGAACCTTCTTCTATCCAGGCACGCCGGACAGAGTGGGTGCGCAGGTTCCCGTCGAATCGCTGCGGTTGAAAACGCTGCGCGATGGGTTGGAGGACTTCGAGTACCTGCGCCTGGCCGAGGCGTGCGGCGAGCGAGCGCTGGCGCAGCGTTCCGGGGCCGCGCTCGCGCAGTCGGGCTACCGAATCAACCCGGATCCCCAGGTCTGGCAGGAAGTCCGAGCGAGGCTGACGCGCCGAATTACAGAACGTTGGACCGCGGGAGAATGCAAAAAGGGCCAGACCGTCTCCGCGGAGTAGAATGCTCGAAAACATGCGCCTTCTGACTCTCGCGGTCGCCTGCCTCTCCTCGCTGTCGGCCTATGCTCAAGGGCCCAAGGCAGCGCCCGTGCTGGCACCACCTGTGCCGAACGTGCAGTGCGCGGCGCTCCCCCACCCTCGCACGCCGCTCGCCTTCGCTCCGGGAGAGGTCCTCGAGTTCACGCTCGACGCACTGGGAGCGACCGCCGGAAAGATGGAGATGCGGGTGCTGCCGGTGGAGAACGGCGTTCTCCCCGTCGAGGTAAAAGCGCAGACCAACACCTTCTTCTCCAAGGTGCGCCGAGTCACTGGAACGGGCACCAGCTACCTGCATCCGAAGTCTCTGCATCCAAACCGCTACGTGGAGAACGCGGTGGAGAACGACGTGCCCAAATCCGCGGACGTCACGTTCCGCGCCAGGGACCGCGCGGTGCTGGTGAGCTACAA
>JBQTKE010000013.1:0-4555 GCA_052386435.1 Myxococcaceae bacterium | reverse complement strand
GCTCGAAAGCGCGGCAGCTCAGGGGCGGCCGCGTCCACATCGTCTGCGGCGTCGTTCAGGATCTTCAGACATGAATCCACGTACTCGGTGAAATCAGCGTCTGTCTGGAGGCGAGCAGCGCGGGAGTGATCCGCGACGCGCGCTTCGATGATCCGTCGATCGTACACAACGTCTTCGTCGCAGGTCAGAATCCCCTTTCGCGTCGGGGGGTCGATGCCGTCGAGGGAAATGACGCTCCGGTCGATCGCTCTCACCATGGCCCCATGCGCGGCGACCTCCGCCACCGATGGGACCTGGCCCAATGCGGCTCCCGGGGGCGTGCAGCCAGTCAGCACGGGCACCACCAGCGCGCTCCCTCCGAGGAACGTGCCCACTCTCTGTGAGGTCCATGGGCCTGCAGGCTTTGGAAATCGAAGGTTTAGAAATCGGGGAAGACTCATGCTCCAGGGGACCTCTCTGGAGTTGTCGCGATGACTTAGCCCGTGTTTCGAACGACCTCTGTAAAAGGACGTGACGGAATGGCCTATTGCCCATTCCGCAGTGACGCCGTGCGGACCAGACCGAGCAGCTTCTTCGGCCGTGGGTCTCGGCCACCACCCCCTATCCTGCCCTCCTCTGCGCGGATTGCCACGCCAGCCGCCGCGCCACCTCTCGAGCGCTGGCGAATGAAGCGTCGCTGAGCATCCCCTCGGCGCCCACCCAATCCCCGACGAGGTAGAGTTCCTCCTGGTCCTCCACCGCCACGTCCACGCGCCGCAGGGCTTGTTTCAGTTGCCGAAGGGCCCACGCCGCGCTCAAGCGCTCAGGCGCGTCGCTGTAAGAGGTGACGCGACCGAGCGCGAGCAAGAGGTCCCGGACCTCCGGGTGCTTCGCCTGCTCGTCCACCCAGCGCGCGTAGGACGTTCCAGCGAGCGGACGGCTGTCGGCGCGCAGGATGCGCAACATCAGGCGCGCGAGCTCCAGCTTCCCTCCCGAAGACAAGAGACCCGTTCCCAGCGCCGAGCCCAGCGAGCGGGGGAGGGCATGCAGCACGTCCTGCCTGAGCGCGAAGTTGTAGGCGGCCACCGGCACATGGCCCGAGAAAGAAACGTGAAGCGAGCGGAGCACCTGCTCGGCGGGCCCGCCCCGGTAGAGCGCGTGCGGCCCCAAGTTGAAGGCAAAGCCGTGCTTCCGATGCGTCTGCGCGCGTCCGCCCGCGTGCGCGGCTTCGAGGACTGCCACCGTCCGCCCTTCCCGGCCGAGCAGCGCCGCGCAGGCCAAGCCGCCCAACCCTCCTCCCACCACCGCGACCTCGACAGTTCCCAAGTTCCGTTCCACGCGAGCCACCTCCGAGCTTTCCGTGTGTTCAACACACGAACGGAGACTGGTCCGCGTTACAGGAGGGGGCAGCGCGAGCGGTTCTCACTGCTTACCTATGGGGACGTGGCCACATCTCATCCCATCGTCCGCTCCGTCGCCCGGCGGTTGCCGTCGCACTACGCCGACCAGGCCACCCTGATCGCCGCGCTGCGAAAGCTCTGGGGCAGCGCGCACCACAACGTCGACAGGCTTGAGGACTTGCATCGTTCGGTGCAGGTCTCCGGACGCCACCTCGCCTTGCCACTCCCGGAGTATCCGGCGCTCGAGAGCTTCCAGGCGCGCAACGACGCGTGGCTGCGCGTCGCCACCGAGCTTGGGGCCGCCACCGTGCGGGACGCGCTGGAAGGAGCGGGGCTCACCGCTCGAGACGTGGACCACCTCTTCTTCGTCACCGTGACCGGCGTGGCGACGCCGAGCGTGGACGCGAGGCTGATGAATCTGCTCAAACTGCGCCCAGACGTGCGGCGCAGCCCTCTGTTCGGCCTGGGCTGCGTGGCGGGCGCTGCCGGAATGGCGCGCGCCTCCGACGTGCTGCGCGCCTATTCGCAGGACGTCGCCGTACTGCTCTCCGTGGAGCTCTGCTCCCTAACCCTGCAGCGCGAGGATCTCTCCATCCCCAACATCATCGCCTCCGGCCTCTTCGGCGACGGTGCGGCGGCAGTGGTCCTCGCGGGAAAAGACCGAGGTGGCGCAGGGCCGCGCGTGCTGGCGACCCGCTCCGTCTTCTATCCCGACACTGAGCGCGTGATGGGCTGGGACGTCGTCGACACCGGCTTCAAAGTGGTCCTCTCCGCGAAAGTCCCCATGCTGGTGAAAGAGAAAGTCCGCGCCGACGTGGATGACTTCCTGGCGAGCCAGGGCTTGGCGCGCAAGGACATTCGCCACTGGGTGGCCCACACCGGAGGCCCGAAAGTCCTCGAAGCGTTGCAGAGCGCGCTCGAGCTGCCGGAAGGAGCGCTGAAACGTTCTTGGGCTTCTTTGAACGAGGCCGGAAACCTCTCCTCGGCGTCGGTGCTCTTCGTCCTTGCGGACCTCCTCGCCGCGCGCGAGGCGAGCAGAGATGAGTACGGCCTGCTCCTCGCGATGGGCCCGGGGTTCTGCTCCGAGCTGGTGCTGCTGCAATGGTGAGCTCGAACGCGGCCTACCTGACGTTGCTCCTGCTCGTCGCCGCCGAGCGGCTCGTCGAGCTGCGCCTGTCGAAGCGCAACGCCCGCCAAGCCTTTGCCCACGGCGCCGTCGAAACCGGCAGGAAGCACTACGTCGTGATGACGGGAATGCACACCCTCTTCCTCGTCTCGTGTGCGGCAGAGACGTATGCGTTCCATCGACCCTTCCCCGGCGTGCTCGGCTTCGCGGCGCTGGCGGGCGTGATGCTGGCGATGGCGCTGCGCTACTGGGCCATCTTCGCGCTGGGAGAACGATGGAACACCCGCGTCATCGTGTGGCCCGGGCGAGCGCCCGTAACTCGCGGCCCGTACCGCTTCTTGCGACACCCCAACTACCTCGCCGTCGTCGTGGAGATCTTCTGCCTGCCGCTGGCGCACGGCGCGTATCTGACCGCGCTCGTCTTCAGCGCCCTGAACGCGGCCCTGCTCGCCGTGCGCATCCACCACGAAGAGACAGCGCTCGGGCCGAGCTATGCGAAGACCTTCGCCCAGACCCGCCGGCTCATCCCGGGAGGACGACATGGATGAGCTGACAGTGCTGCAGGAGATCCGCCGCATCGCGCGCCGCGAGCTGCAGTTGCCGCATGAAGCGCAGCCATCGGATCGACTCGTCGACGACCTCCAGCTCGACTCCCTGGGAATGATCGTGCTCGCCGTCGGCCTCGAGGATCGCTTTCGGATCACCCTCACCACGGAAGACGCAGTCACCGTGACCACCGTCGAAGACCTCGCCCTGCTCGTGGCGCGGCGATGCAACGACGAAGCGTCGGAAGGGGCCGTGCGATGAGCCTTCGAGGCCCGGAGCTCAACCCGCCCGAAGTCGCCACCGTCAACGAAGCCCTGGAGCGCGCAGCGCAGTCATCCGAGGGCCTCACCTTCGTCGACCTGCAGGAGCGAGAGCGCGTGCTCCCGTTTCGAGACCTCCAGTCCCGCGCGCGGAGGAGAGCGGCAGCACTGCAAGCGCTCGGCATCGAGCCGGGCGACCGCGTCGGGATCATCCTTCCGACCGGCGAAGCCTTCATGGACGCCTTTTTCGGAACCCTGCTCGCGGGGGCCGTGCCCGTGCCGCTCTATCCACCGCTGCGCCTGGGACGTCTGGACGAATACCACTGCGCCACCGCGCAAATGCTTCGCCGAGTCGAAGCCAAAGTCGTGCTGACCGATGCGCGCGTACGGCGACTCCTGGGCCAGACCATGGCCGGCGCGAGACCCGCGCAAGGATGCATCGACGTGGAGACCTTGCACGCGACCGACGACGCGACCCTGGAGCACCCCGTGGACGCGAGCGCCCTGGGACTCATCCAGTTCTCCTCCGGTTCAACCGTGGATCCCAAGCCCGTGGCGCTCACACACCGAGCGCTCCTCGCGCAATGCGCCACCCTGCGCGCACTGTTGCCGGAGGCCACACGACAGTGCGGAGTGAGCTGGCTGCCGCTGTACCACGACATGGGACTCATCGGCTGCCTGCTCTCAGCCGTCTATTACCCGGGCCCGATGGTGCTGCTCGCGCCGGAGAGCTTCCTCGCCAAGCCCGCCCTTTGGCTGCGCGCCATCTCCCGGCACCGCGCCTCGATCTCGCCCGCGCCGAACTTCGCCTACGGCCTTTGCCTCAAGCGCGTGCGGGACGAAGACCTCGAAGGAGTTGACCTCTCCAGCTGGCGCGCCGCCCTCAACGGCGCCGAGCCCGTCTCTCTCCCCACCGTCAGACGCTTCTGCGAGCGCTTCGCGCGCTACGGCTTGGACGCGTCCGCCGTCTTGCCCGTGTACGGAATGTCGGAAGCGTCCCTGGCCGTGACCTTCAGCCCGGCAGGTGAGCCCGCGCACGGAGCCCACGTCGATCCGCAGAAGCTCGCGAGAGAGAAGCGAGTCGCCCCCGGAGAACGAGAGATCGCCTCCGTCGGAAAGCTCCCAACGCCGCGTTGCGCTCCCTCGTCGTGCTCAAGCCTGCTGCGCGCATCGCGACTCCCGTCTTGAGAACCGGCCCTGCGCGGGTGAGCCTGCCGCGTCCTCCAAGGCTCGACTGGGCCGCT
>JBQTKE010000012.1:0-9100 GCA_052386435.1 Myxococcaceae bacterium | reverse complement strand
AAGCAGATGCTTCGCAATGCGGCGAACGCGCTGAGGAAGGGGCGCATTGAAGTGATGCCCATGGGCTACCTGTTCTCAGGCCCGGTCGGCACCGGCAAGACCTTCATGGTCACGTGCTTCGCAGGAGAGATTGGGGTGCCGTGCGTGAAGTTCCTCAACTTCCGCTCGCAGTGGCAGGGCGTGACCGAAGCGAACATCGAGAAGATCTTCAATCTTTTGAAAGCGCTCTGGCCCGTCGCGGTGATGATTGACGAAGCCGATGCGTTCTTGGGTAACCGAGATTCCTCGGGAGACTCTGGAACGTCGAGCCGCGTCTTCGCGTCGATCGCGTCCTTCATGGGGAACACCGAGTACCGCGGGAAGATCATCTGGTTCCTGCTCACGTGCCGACCGGATCTCCTGCCCATCGACCTCAAGCGGCAGGGACGCGCGGAAGAGCACGTCGGACTCTTCTATCCGCAGACGGATGCGGAGCGGGACGAGCTGTTCAAGGTCATCTCCAAGAAGACGCAGGTGAACGTGGAGGTGCCCAGCTTCGCCGCGCTGCTGCCTGAGAAAGCCAAGGACTTCTCCGGAGCGGACATCGAAGCCGTGATGGTGCGAGCCAAGTTCCGAGCGCTGTCAGAAGGGCGAGACCAGGTGAAGGCAGACGATCTCACCGCCGTGCTCAACGACTTCGTGCCCCCGTCCTATCCCCTAGAAATCGAGCTGCAGAACTTGGTTGCCGTGCAGGAGTGCACCAGCAAAGATCTCCTGCCCGACGCGTACAAAGGAATGGAGCGCGACGCGCTGACGAGGCGCATCCGCGAGCTCAAGCTCCTCCTCGAAGAACGCTAACTGCCGGGGTCAGGCTTTACACTCTTACACTCTGCAGAAACCGCAGGCAGTTAAGCCTGACCAAGCGAAGCAGCGTTCTCAACGGTTCGCTTTCAGCTGACGTTTCGCTGCCCAGTAAGGCGCACCGGGTCGACTGATGCGCGGCGAGGTGATGCCATCGAGGATCTTCTGCTTCAGCTCGCGTCGGCTGAGGTCAGCGCTGATCAGGTCACGGACGTAACGCTCGCGTTGTCGTAGTGACCCTGCTTGACGCGTTTCCGAACGTAGCTCTGGAGCGACTCCGGAAAGGAGATGCGGATGGTGCTCATGGGTTCCTTACGGTAGTTGGCGTGGGAGTTTTTCGCCAAGTCGAGGCAACCCATGACGACAACCGCGTGGTGGAAAGAACCGACCGGAGCGCAGTGGATGTCGTTCCTCGCCGCGTGGCTGGGCTGGGTGTTGGACGCGTTCGACTTCACCGTGTTCCTGCTCGCGATGCCGCACATCGCGAAGGAGTTTGGGATCACCACCACCGTCACGGCGGCGTCGATCACTCTCACTCTCCTCATTCGTCTGATTGGCGGATTGATGGCGGGTGCCGCCGCGGATCGGTGGGGACGCAAGCTGCCGTTGATGATCTCGATCGCGTGGTTTTCCCTCTGCGACACGGCGGTCTATTTCGCTCCGAGCTTCGGGATGATCCTTGCGTTGCGCGCGCTCTTCGGATTGGGAATGGGAGCAGAGTGGACCGCGGGAGCGACGCTGGCGATGGAGAACTGGCCAGCGAGGACGCGTGGAGTTGCGTCTGGGATTCTGCAAGGCGGCTACCCGGTAGGTTATCTGCTCGCCGCCGCGACCTCGGCATGGGTGATTCCGCAATACGGCTGGCGCGTCTTGTTCCTCATCGCCGCTGCGCCGCTGCTGGTTATTTTTCCGATTCGCTTCTGGGTTCCTGAGAGCGCCGAGTGGAAGAACGCGAAGACCCAGAAGGAACCCAGCATTCGCAGAAAGGAGCTACTGCCCATCCTCATCTGGGCATCTCTGCTCTGCGCGTTGGGCTTCGCAACCAACTTCGGGCTTACCGGCGTTTACCCGACTCTGCTCTCGAAAGAGTTCGGACTCGGGCCCCAAGAGATCGGGCGGCTGGTCGCGATCTTCAACGTTGGCTCTCTTCTCGGCACGGCGTGGTGCGGTTATCTCGCGGCGAAGAAGAGCTTCGTCTGGGCGACCGTCTTCTCAGCCGTGGGATTGCTGCCCATTCTCCCGCTCTACACGGGGCTGGTGCCGGGACACCTCGCGGCGGGAGCGTTTCTCGCTGGCTCGATCGGGTTGGGTTTCGCCGCGATCGTGCCGTTGATGCTCCACACCTTCTTTCCCGCGGAGCTACGAGCGAGAGCGGTCGGCTTCGTCTACCACGTGGGTGCCTTCCTGGCGGCGTTCGTCCCTCTGGGCGTTGCGGCGCTCGGCGAGAGCCCGGGCTGGACGTTGCGCCACGCGGTGGCTGTTGTTGTCGCGGTCTGCTGCGCGCTCTTGGTTCTGGTGCTGACCGTTCGTCCAAAGGCGACGACCGCGCCAGCGAAGATTTGAAAGTCGCTACTTCGCTCGGGTGCGAAGCTACCCGACCCGGGAAGAGTTGGTGCGGTAGCTGGATTCAAAAGCTTCGTAGGATGGTTCCCAGATCAAGCGGCGAGATGACCTCCACCTGAGGAGAGAGCGGGAAGCGCTCTTGTACGGGAGCCACGACATAGCCGCGCTCGATCCCGAGATCTTCGAGTGCCGTCCAGAAACCCCGCTTGGGTTTCGGCGCTGCGGAGTACTTGATCTCGAACCCAAAACGTCGCCCGCCAAGAGTCAGCACGACATCCAGCTCCGCCCCTGCGACGGTTCTGTAGAAGGTTACGTCCGTTCCTGGAGGAGAAAGGGCGCAGAGCTGCTCCAGGACAAAGCCCTCCCAAGAGTGGCCGGCGATGGGATGCCCCTGGAGATCCAGCTCGCTGCGGATGTCCAGCAGCGCGTGGAGAATGCCACTGTCGCGCAGGTAAATTTTGGGTGATTTGACCAGCCGCTTACCCAGATTGGCGTGGAGCGGCTCCAGGCGGCGCACGACCAGCGCGCCAGTCAGGATGTCTAGGTAGCGCGCGATCGTCGAGTGAGTCACTCCGAGCGCCGCGCCGAGCTGCGATGCATTGAGCAGCTGTCCATGGTTGTGCGCGAGCATGCGCCAGAAGCGACTCAAGGTCTCCGCGGGGACGGTTATCCCCAGCTGCGGCAGGTCGCGTTCGAGAAACGTACGAATGAAGTTCGTCCTCCACTCGTAAGAAAGGGGATCCGACGGTGCGGTGAAGCTGTTGGGAAAGCCGCCCCGCACCCAGAGCGATTGAAGATCGCCGGGGTCAGGCCGCACTTCGTCGATGAGCAGCGGTGACAGCTCGTGGAAAGCGATTCTTCCGGCCAGCGACTCCGAGCTCTGGCGAAGGAGCATGGGCGACGCCGAGCCCAACAGTAGGAATCGGCCTGGACGCCGATCAGCGTCAATCTCAGGCCGAAGAACTCGGAAGAGATCAGGCACCGTCTGAATCTCGTCGAGAATCACCAAGCGGTCCCGAACGCCAGCCAAGAAGAGCTCCGGCTCATTGAGCTTCAGCCGATCGGGACGGCTTTCCAGGTCGAGGTAAACAGCGTTGCTGGCCTGCGCCGCGAGAGTCCGCGCGAGCGTCGTCTTTCCGACTTGCCTTGCTCCCAACAAGGCCACTGCAGGAAAGAAACCAAGTGATTCCTTGACTTTGGGTGAAATCAGTCGCTGAAACATCCTTGTATTTTGAGCGCTTAACAATCAATTTACAAGATTCATCCCGCCGAGTTCGTATCTTCAGCACTACGTCTGAACGGCGAGCGGGCCTTGACGAACGAGCGGTGCGGACTCGACGTTTGGCCAGACAGTGCTTTTGACGGTCAGGACGGGTACGCCTATCGGATCCGATCAGCTAACGGCGTGGGCGTGTCAGGCTTCAGCAACGTTTGCCGGCTGACCCCGTAGAGCGCGCTAGCGGACGAGCAGCGCGGACTTGGCGTTGGGCCAGATGGTCAGCGCCTTGCCGATGGAGAGACGCGCTTTGCGCGTGAGGTTGTTCCACTTGCGCAGGTCGTCCACGGTCACGCTAAAGCGCTGGCTGATCGTCCAGAGTGAATCCCCGCTGGCGATCCCGTAGGTGACCTTGGTCTTGCCGTCGACGGTCTCGGTCTTCACGGTGCCACTCGCCACTGCGGGCTTGGTCTGCGTGCCCGCGGGGATCTCTTCTTCCGCGCGCGCGGGGACGTAGCCTGCTTTCTGCGCTTGCGCCACATGACGAGCCAGCGGGCCTTCGTTCTTCGCGCCACGCGGCACGGGGATGATCAGCTCCGAGTTCACGCGCAGGGCCTTCGCGGAACGCAGGGTGTTCATCTTCATGACCGCTTCCGCCGCGCTGCCGTAGGTCGACGCGATCTTGGAGAGGGTGTCGCCTTTGCGCACGCGGTGAACCTTGAAGGTCAGTCGTTCGGACGCAGGGATCTTCGCCAGGTTCTCCGCGAAGGTCGGCGCGCCAGCTCGCGGCACTCGCAGCGAGTACGGCTTCTTGCTGGAGGCGGGTGGGGTGCACCAGCGCTTCAGCTCCGGGTTGAGCTCTTGAATCTGCTCCACGGACGCTCCCGCGGCGCGCGCGATCACTTCCAGATCGGTCGCGTCGGTCACTGGCACTTCCTGGTAGTCGAACGGCTGCAGGAACTGGAACTCCGTGTCCTGGAATCCAAACGCCTTGGGATGCTTCGCGACCAGCGCGGCGGCGATCAGCTTGGGCACGTAGTGCTTGGTCTCTTTCGCGAAGCCGCGTTCCTCTTCGCACAGGGCCCAGAAATCCTTGGAGCCGGTGCGAGAGATCATCTTTCGCACTTTTCCACCGCCGGCGTTGTAGCCGGCCCAGGCGAGGTACCAGTGGCCGAGCTCCTTATAAAGCTGGCGCAGATACGAAGCGGCGGCGTGCGTGGCCTTCACAGGATCGCGACGCTCGTCGATCCAGAAGTCCTGCTTGAGGCCGTACTGCTTGCCCGTGCTCGCGATGAACTGCCACGGGCCGGAGGCGTTGGCCCACGAGTACGCGTGCTCGGAGAAGCCGCTCTCGATCATCGCCAGATACACGGTGTCCTTGGGCATGCCCTTCTGCTCGAGGATCTCCTGCATCTTCGGGATGTATCGCGTCGACCGATCCATCCAGCGCACGAACCACTTGCGTCCGGTGGTCTGGAAGAAATGGATGTATTGCGAGACCAGCGGCTGCATCTCGACGGGGATGTCGTAGCGACCTTCGACCGTTGAAACATCGAACGCAGCCAAGTTCGTGATCACGCCCAACTCACCGGCGAGATCATCGCGCAGCGCGGATTCATTCAGCGCGCATTTCATCCGCTGACGCAGCGGATTCGCGTAGCCCAGTCGCTCGAGTGACTGCAGCACTTCGGCGCTGGATTGCGCACCGGGATCGAGCGCCACTTCTTCCAGCGCGCGCATCTCCTCCAGCTCGGCGGAATCTTGATCTACTTGTTTGCTGATTTCGGGATCGTCTTCGGAGTCCGTCGCGGCTTGCGCCAAAACGACAGACTCCGGCTCTGGCTCTTGCTGGGCAAAGGAAGGCGTTCCCAGCTGCAGAGCGACGGCGAGAAGAAGGGTCTGCATGCGTGAGGCGAAGGGTATTCGCCTCAATTTCGAACGGTCAATCGAGGACCAGACAGGCCACTCCTCGATTCACTGCAACACGTCAGCGCTTTGTCGCACCGTGACCGGGGCCGAGGATCTGCGACAAGTAGCTCTGGAACTCGAAGTGTGGCGAGTTCTCGCGATCGTGGCATCCGACACACGTTGACGGTGTGTTCCCCGCGCCAATGTTTTTATCGGTCGGATCATCCGAGTGAATGGATCCAGGCCCATGACAGCTTTCACAGCCCACGTGCGCGCGGGCTTCGACCTTGTCGACGCGACACACGCCGCCGGGCTGATCCATTCCCACCACGTGGCAGCGCACGCATTCGAGATCGTACTGCCGCCCCTTCTCCTCGAGCGTCTTGTAGGCGTGTGCGTGCTTGGAAGACGTCCAGATGGCGAACGTCTCGTCGTGACATTCCTTACACGGCGCGTTTCCGACGAAGGCGGCTTCACCCTTGGCGGCAGGCGGGCAGTCTTGGCCGTGTGCCTTCGCCCACGCCAGGTTCAGCCTGGCGACATCCTGGTCGTGCGCCTTCACCAACTTTTCCACGGCAGGCTCGGCGGGGACATTCGACTCCAGCGGCACGAAGCGCGCGCTCAGCGAATTCCTTCCCGCGATCTTCGGCGGAGGTTGTGACGCACGCTGCTCGCGCCGAGCCATCAGCTCTTCCAGCTTGGCGCGCTTGAGCTGCAACAATTCGGGTTTCAAACCCGGCGCATTCACTTCTTCGCGAAGCCGCTCAATCCGTTCGTCGGAAGCGGCGAGCTCGCGCTGCACGTCCTCGGCGGACGCGATCCATTCGAAGCGCGCCTCGCCGCCGTCCCACGTCGTGTCCAGACGAAGCAGAGAGCGCCCTTTGCTCTGCACGACAGCCACAGGCACGCGTGTCTTGAGCAAGGCGCTTTCTTCTCCGAAGTTCTCATCGGTCGCGTGAGAGACGACCAGAAGATCCGCGTCCAACGCAGGGTTCTCAGCGGCACTCTTCGCGACCGGAAGCCCTGCGTGCAACAAGCCCACGACGAGCAGAGCGCCTTGCGCATGGGCTGCTTTCGCAGCTTTCACCAAGGCAGCTTCGTCTTCGGCGAACACCGCGGCGATTCGATGATCCGCCCACGCCTGACCCGGCGCGATCTCCTTCAGGCCCAAGCTCCCCCGAAACGCGTCGCCCAGCGCGTTGTCGCGTTCCCCCACGCCGCGCGCGGTGAGCCCCATCTGCTGATACGCAGCGGCCAATGCCTGCGCTTTGCGCTTCTCTTGTGGAACCTTCACTTTAGGCAACGACACCGCGCCGAAGAGCGTGTCACCCGCGTCGAAGAAGAGGACGTCGTGCGACTTCTGCGCCTCGGCCAAGATGTGCGCCGCGCGGGCGATGCCACCGCGCATGTTCTCGCTGCAGCCGCACGGTCCGAGATACCCGCGCACGTCACTGCTGACGAAGATCGCGATCGGCTTCGGAGGCGAAGCCTTGGACCGCGTTTCCTTGCTCCGCGTACACGACCCCAGCACAGCGCAGAGCAGCAGCAGCCCCGCGCGACTCACCAGAGAATGCTCTCGACCAGCTCGTCGACCTTCTCTCCCAGGGCGTCCAAGCCGTTCGCTTTCGAGAGCGCGCCGTCCGCGCCGACCTGCTCGGCCAACTTCTCCAGCTCGTCATCCGGGAGGCTGGAGAAGAGGACGATGGGGATGTCCTGCGTGCCGTATTCGTTCTTCAAGGTCCGGCAGATGTCCGTGCCTTTGGCTTCAGGCATGTGGATGTCGGTGAGGATCAGATCCGGCCGCCAATCCTGCAGCGTCTTTTCGAACTCCATCAGCGTGGACGTGGCCTTCACCTCGTAGCCGCGGGCTTCGAGGACGGCTTTCTCCATGGCGAGGGTGATCTCGCTGTCGTCGATGAGCAGGATTTTTCGCTTTTCCACGTTGCCCTTCTTAGTGCAGGTGGACATTCAAGGCACGCGCGAATGGCGTGGGGCGTTCGTGGGGCGTTGACCACGCGTAGTACCGACGGATACACCCCCGCGAATGGATCATCTGAAGCTGCCGCTCGAGGAACTGCTTTACCTGCGCCTCGGCCAGTTCTTCGACCAGCTTCACGGGCGTAAGGTCCCGGACCTCTATCGGGTCCTCATGGACCAGGTGGACAGGGCTGTGCTGCGCCAGGCCCTAGAGCGCGCCGAAGGACAGTTGGGCGAAGCGGCGAAGTTTCTCGATCTGGACCGGAATACCCTGTCGAAGAAGGCGAAGCGGCTGAAGGTGCAGGTGGCGCAAGCCCCAGAGAAGGCCTCGACCCGGTGAAAACTCTGCATGTGGTCACGTTGTTCTCTGTCCTCGCGATGAGCGCGTTCGCGGACGAGGCGCTTACATTCGCGGTGGATCGGAGCACTCCGGCGGCGTCCGTCCAGGGCTTCTTCGATCATGCCCACAACGGCAACTACGCCGTCGCCGCGCGCTACCTCAATTTGGACCACACGCCGAAGGAGAAGCGGCTCGCCGAAGGGCCGCGGCTGGCGCGCCGGCTCCGCTTCGTCCTCGATCGCAAGCTCTTCATCGACTACTCGACGCTCAGCCACGAAGAGTCGGGCGATCCCGCGGACGGAAAGACCGAGACGCTGGGAACGCTGCAGCTCAAGAACGCGAAGCAGCCCATTCGGCTGCAGCGTGTGCCTTCCGAAGACGGTCCCGGGTGGATCTTCAGCGACGACACCGTTCGTTCCATTGACCGCCTCTATCAAGAGTTTGGTCCACCGTTGGGTGAGACTTTGCCCGCGTTCTGGTTCGACTCGCATTTCCTGGGGCTGGAGCTGTGGCAGTGGATAGGGCTGCTCGCGGTGCTCTTGGCGGCGTCTGTCATCGGCTGGGTGCTGGGAAAGATCGTCATTCTGATCGCAGAGCGCATGGCTCGGATCACCGCGTGGGGCTGGGACGACCGGATGATCGTGGGCGCGCGGGGCCCGGTTCGGCTGGTTATCTGGTGCGTGCTCGTGGCTTCAGGCTCCCGGCTGCTTTACCTCACGCCGATGGCGCAGCTGCTCCTGGATCTCATCGCGCGCTCAACGTTGATTCTGGCGATCACGCTCTTCGCGCTGCGGTCGATCACCGCCGTCTCCAACTACGTACAGACGGAAGTGAAGGGGACCGCTGAAGGGATCGAACGGGCGCGCCGGCTCCGCACTCAGGTGGCGGTGCTCAAGGGCGTGCTCCAGGTCGCGATCTACGTGATCGCCGCCGCCCTGTTGTTGATGCAGTTCGCGGTGGTGCGCAGCGTGGGCGTGTCGTTGCTGGCCTCCGCCGGTATCGCCGGCTTGGTGATTGGTCTCGCGGCACAGAAGTCGATCTCGAATTTGCTCGCGGGCATTCAGCTCTCGCTCACCCAGCCTATTCAGATTGGCGAGTCGATCGTCGTCGAAGGCGAGTTCGGCGTGGTGGAGGAGATTCGACTCACCTACGTGGTGATCTCCGTCTGGGACGGGCGGCGGTTGATCATTCCCATCACGCAGTTTCTCGACAAGCCGTTCCAGAACTGGAGCCGCGCCCGCAACGGCTTGCTGGGT
>JBQTKE010000011.1:0-7861 GCA_052386435.1 Myxococcaceae bacterium | reverse complement strand
CGCAACGCGAGGCGCACGCACGTGCGAGAAGCGCAATCCGTCCAATCGCTTGTCGGTGAGGCGCTCTCGTCCGTACTGAGAGGTGATGCCCGCGAGCGCGTCAGTGTCAGCGCGCTTCAGGATCCAGTCCTCGCGAATGGAAGCCAGACCCTTGCGCAGATCGATCATCGCTTCCACATCCGTGTACGGACCGCTGCTGTCATAGACGTAGACCGGAGCGTTCGGCTTGGTCTCGCCGCTCGCGCCATGCCGCGTCGGCGTTTGCTGGATCTCGCGCATAGGAACGCGGACACCTGAATGAAGCACACCCTCCGCGTAGACCTTGCGCGAGCCAGGAAGCGCGCCTCGGGTGATTCCGCCCAGAGCCGCCGAGTCAACGTGCAACTTGTTCGAAGCGCTCACGTCCCCACTCCTCACTCCCAGCTGAAAGGAGAAGAGGGAGCACCGCCCCACTTCCGCTTCCCTCCGCCGGGATTATCCGGTTCAGGTTCAAAGGGTTGGCCGGTGAAGCGCTCTCAGCCACGCGCGAACTGGCGGGACACCCCTAGCGATCAGGCGCCGCTTCAAAACAGGTGCGGTCGGGGCTGTCAATGCGACAACCCTTGCCGCCCCCTTGCCGCAATGGAGAGCTCCGCGGTCCAAACGATGTGACCGCTTCGAGCTTTGTTCAGCGCCAAACCTTGCGCGCTGCGCATCGTCTTTCGCAGTGTGCAGAGTTCTGCACGCGGGCCGCGCCGTAAGCTCAATAATTTTACCCTCTTACGTCCAGCATGTGGAGTGCACCCGAGCATGAGTTGGTTCCGGTGTTGCACACATGAAGGAGCATCGAATGAAACGCATTGTGCTCGCCTCGATGAACGTCGGCGGTGGTCATGCCGCGCTCGCGGATTCGTTCCAGGCCGCCCTCCGGCTGGCGGATCCGGACGGACGTCGGTTCGAACCGGTGCGCTACGACAGCAACGACAAATCGCTGGAGCGCTTCTATTCATGGGTCATCCACCACGCGACCTCGTTGCAAGGTCCCATCTACCGGTTGTCGAACACCGACTGGGGACTTACCACGGCGATGGCCTGCGCGCCGGCGCTGTTCAGGGAATCCAAGAAGCTCATCTGCGAATCCGGCGCGAACGCGATCATCTCCACGCACCCCATTCTTTCGATGATGCTCTCGCGCGCACGCACCGCGTTGAAAGCGAATACGCAGATTATCGCGGCGATCCCTGACTACGGCGCACCGACCCGCGGCTACTACCCCTCCGCGGCGAAGTTGCAGCCCAACGCCACCATCGTGATGGATCCGGCCACGCGCGATCACGTGATCAACGCTTACGGCGCCCCCACAGAACGCGTGAGCTTGGGCGGCTTCCTCCCTCGAGCGCCATTCCGAACCCGCGCTTCCTTCCTTCCAACCAGCAGCCGCATCGGCGTGGCCGCGCGGAGCAAGCTGCTCGAAGAGCTGACCGCGTTCGAACCTGCCCTCGGAGCACTGACCGCGGACAAACCCATTGTGCTCTTCATGGGTGGCTCCGCCTGGACGCGAAAGACCCTGCCCACCCTGCGCGCGATCCTCTCTGCGCCTGAGTCGAAGAATCTGCAGCTCGTCGTTGTTTGCGGACGTGACGAAGAATTCGCGAGGGACCTGCGTGAAGAGCTGAGCAACAGAGAGAACGCGGTCGTGCTCGGCTTCGTCGACCCTCACGTTCTTTCAGGCCTGATGGCCGCCGCACACTTCCCCGTGTTGGGCAGCCTCGCGCCCGCGTCCTTGCAAGAGTTGCTCGAAATGCGCTGCGGGCCGCTGATGCTCTGCCACTTCATCCCCGGCACTGAAGAGCCGCACGTGCCGTTCCTCCAAGACCACGGCCTAGGGCTCTACGATCCGAATCCGAATCGCATGGCGGCGCTCGTGCTTCAGCTCGCCGGACAGATCACGCGCAGCACACCCGTGCAGAAGCTCGAGGAAGGCTTCGTCGCCAAAGCCATCGCCATGCGTGCAAAGAGCCGCGAACGCGCGCTGGGCCTAGGTGCGTTCCTCGAGTCGCTGCCCTCGCTGGAGCCGCGCACCGCGCCTTCCGTCTCGACCTGGCCTCAACTGGCGTCGTGAGATCTGAACAAGGAAAGACCTCTGAACCTATTAAGGATCCAGAGGTCTTTCAGAGCCGACACCCAGGATTGAACTGGGGACCCACAGTTTACGAAACTGTTGCTCTGCCACTGAGCTATGTCGGCGCACTGCGAAAAGGCGGCCGGCTAAGTACCCCAGTCGACCGCGGACCACAATGCCCTTGTCGACATGCGCATGGCGCTTTGCGTGACGTGGTGGCGCCAATGCAACGCGTCGCGCAAGCACCTGATTTGAGAGCGACTGTGACCTCCGCCGTCGTTGCTTCCTAGGTGGCCACGGCCGTATACGTGCGCCGCCTTTTCCACGCAGTTTTTACGAAGAAACGGAGTTTGAATTTTCATGGCCGCTCAAGAAGAAAACTTCATGCGGGCTCCGGCACCGACCACGCCCAAGAAGACGGTCTTCACGGAAGCGATGGAGATCTTCCACCGCGCCTCGGACCTGATCGGACTTGCTCCTCGCGTTCGTCTGGAGCTCGAAGAGCCCGACTACGAGCACATCTTCTACGTCACGGTGAAGCTGAAGGACCGCTTGGTCCCGCTCTCCGCGGAAGAAGCGAAGGCGTTCGGGGATCTCGCGGTCACGCAGGTCCGCAACCCTGAAGGTCTGGAGATGTTGGCCGACGGGAAGATCATCTTGAACGGCCGCGCGCTCCTCGGGTCGGACGTGTCGATCCGCCGTGGCCACCTGCGTCTGCCCAGCGGCGGGGTCTACCAGCTCGTTCCCGGTGATTCGCAGCGCTACAAGGCGTACCGCGTGCAGCACAACCAGGCGCGCGGTCCGTACAAGGGCGGCATTCGGTATCACAAGGAAGTCTCGCTGGACCTCTTCAAGGCGCTCGCGGCGGAGATGACCTGGAAGACGGCGATCTCCGAAGTTCCATTCGGCGGTGGCAAGGGCGGCATTCAGTTGGATCCGCGCCAGCTCGGCAAAGAGGAGCTGGAGGCGATCACCCTTCGCTTCATGTACAAGCTCAAGGGACTCATCGGCCCCAACATCGACATCCCCGCGCCGGATGTTGGAACCAACGGGGAGATCATGGCGCTGATGTACCGCCAGTACTCCGACGGCGAGCGGGAGCGGCACAACATGCGCGGCATCGTCACAGGCAAGGACGTTCGCATCGGCGGTTCTGAGGGCCGCAGCAAAGCGACCGGTCAAGGCCTCGCGTACTGCGTGGAGGACTACTACGCGGATCGCGGCGAGAGCATGCAGGGCAAGACGTTCGTGCTGCAGGGCTTTGGCAACGTGGGCTCCGCGGCCGGGGAGATTCTCTCGGCGATGGGCGGACGGCTGCTCGCGGTGAACGACGCGGACGGTTCCATCTTCAATCCGGACGGCATCGACGTCGCGGCGCTGATTGCGTACGTGCAGGATCCGAAGAACCTTAAACGATCCGTGCTCGGGTTCCCGGGTGCGCAGAAGATCGAGAAGAAGGATCTTTGGGACATCAACGCGGATCTGCTGGTGCCCGCCGCGCTCGGTGGAGAGATCACCGGCGAGGTCGCGGAGCGGCTCAAGGTCAAGCTGGTGGCTGAAGGCGCCAACGGTCCGACCACGCCGGAGGCGGACAAGGTGCTCACCAAGCGCGGAATCGATCTGATCCCGGACATCATCGCCAACGCCGGCGGCGTGACGGTGAGCTACTACGAGTGGATCCAGAACAAGCGCATGGAAGGCTGGACCGAGTCCGAGGTGAACAAGCGCCTCGAGCTGGCGATGAAGCGGAACTACCGGATCATCCGCGACATCTCGCAGAACCGGCCGCGTCGCACGGAGATGCACGACAGCCGGCGGTTCTGCATAGGGAAGGAAGTCGACTCGCGCTGCGCCGCGATGATCCTCGCGCTGAAGCGAATTGAAGCCCACTACCAACTCGAGGGCTTCAGCCAGTAGCGATGAAACTCAGTGCATCACGCGTTCACGATCGACGAGGAGGAGCGGAGCTTCCTCCCGCGTCTCGTACGCGACGATCCGCAGGCCGACGCCGCGAGAATTTCCTTCGCGGCCGTCTTGCCTCCCGTAGGCCAGCGCAACCGAATAACGGACCTCGCACAGGCACGTCATCTCGGTGCCGTCTTCACTTGAGAACGTGACCTTGAGCCGGCCACCTAACGGCATCGGCTCCCGCGTTTCAACGAAGATTCCGCGGGCGCTGATGTTGCGGCCAATCCCCCGGGTCATCCCTTCAGACGTGGTGATGTAGACCGTAAAGACCTTGTCGAATCGCAGGTTCGTTCGGCGCTCGCTCAGCATCAATCGACGGTGCCTCCGTGAAGGGAATGAGCGAAGGGTACAGGGTGCGCCGATGTAGTCAAAATCTCCACCAGCCCGCACCTTGTTGAGTCGTGTGACGCCTGGAGAGCGATGGCAACATGCCGCAATCCCGCAGGTCTTTTTAGGAGCTCCCCGTGATTCGCTGCCCTCTCGTCCTGTTCGCTCTCGTCTTCGTCGCTGCGCCCGCGTTCGCGGAGGAAGTGGATCAGCGCTTCGCATCACTTCGTGACTCCGCGGAGCCCGTGGGAGGCCTCTCGCAGTTCTTGGAGAAGTACATCGGCGAGTGCGCGACGACGGGCGGAGTGGATGGTCAGTGCCGTCAGGCCGCGGCAGAGTTCCGACGGAAGATGAAAGGCAAGAAGCTCTTCCTCGTCGCCCCAGAGGAATCGTCCGGCTTGCTCTCTCCGGGACGCTTCGACGCGCGCAGCGGCGAGTACGTGATCAACGTCACGCCCTTCTTCGGCGCCGGCGGCTACGGCCTCTCCCTGGGCACGCCGAAGAAGACGGACGCCAACGGCAACCCGGTGCTGCCGTACGTCAGCGTCGAGGGAGAGACCAAGGACGGCTGGTCGGAGGGCCGCTTCCAGCGAATGTTCGGCAGCCGCGAATTCCGCATCCAGGCCGTGTTCATCCCGCAGGACGTTTGGAGCTTGCCGAAGAAGGGGGGCGGGAAGATCCACGGCGTGCGCGCGAAGTTCGAGGCGATCTTGGTAACCGTAGGGCGCACAGGCGAGCAGGCTGCCTTGTGGATGGGGCGCTGAATTTTGAATGGGCCGGGAGTCGGCCCGTCCTGGCACACGTTCCTCAACTCGGAGCGGGCGATGCGTCTAGGGCTGCTGGCATCCGTGGTGGCTTCCCTCCTCCTGGTCTCTCCGGCCCAGGCGAGGTTCGGCAAGCGCTCCAATGACTCTGACGACAGCCCGCCGCCAGCGAGGGATCACGCCGCGTCGTCGCCTGGGTACGAGCCTCCTCCATCGCAGCGGCCTGGCTACTACCGTCCTGGTCCTGGTTATTACGGCGGCCCTGGACGGGGCTACCGCGCTCGGCGTTGGTACGACGGTCCGCGCTACCGCCGCTACGGCTTCGGCTACTGGTACGCGCCACCGCCGCCCGTTTACATGGGGCCCCCCTATTCTCAGCAGCAACAGGAGCCAGACGTCGGGCCGCCGTCAGTGACCGCCGCGCTGGGCGCTGAGGCGCAAGCGGTTCGAGGCGGCGCCACGCTCGGCCTCAACTTCAACCTCGAAGGCGAACGACTGGGCGTCGCAGTCCAGTTCACCGGAATTCTCATCGGCACCGACGATGGCACCTCCGGATTCGACAGCATCAAGCTCTTCAACGGCGAGCTCACTTACGCGTTCCTGGCGACGGACAGGGTCCGAGTGCGCGTGGAAGGCGGCCTGCACAGCGCGTTCGCCCCGGACCTGACCGCCGTGGGTCCCGGCATCGGTCTGTCCGCAGGCCTCCACCTCGCCGGCCCGGTCGGACTCGAAGCCGCTGCTCGCGTGACGCCCTTCCCCTTCCGTCAGCTCGATGCGTCGGGAGCGCTCACCGTGAGCGTTGGGGTGCTCGGGTTCAAAGCAGGCTGGCGGCACATCCTCCTCGACGACGCCGGCCTCGTAGATGGAGTGCCCAACGTCGACTCCTTCTCCGGTCCGTTTATTGGCGTCGCCTTGTTGCTCTAAAGGCTACGGCTTGATCGCGACGAAGCGTGCGTCGTCGCCACGCTGGTAGCGCAACAGCGACGTCTTGTCAGGACCGGCGCGCTCGAGCGCGGCGCGGAAGCTTCGCAGGTCCTGCACCGCCTTTCGGTTGACCTCGGTGATCAAGTCACCTGCCCGAAGCCCCGCTTGATCCGCGGAGCTTCCGGGGAGCACACCCGCGACGAGCACACCGCTGAACGGCTCAATTCCCAGGCTCTGGGCGACCGAATCAGAGACGTCGCGCAAGACGAGTCCGAACGCATCTGCTGTCTGACCGTTGGCGAGCACCTTGATGGCTTCGGGCGCTGGACGTTCTGAGAGCTTCACTACGATCTCCTTCGACGCACCGGCGCGCCGCACCGTGAGCTTTGCCTCACTGCCCGGCGCGAGGATCGCGACACGCCTCAGGAGCTGAAGGTACGAATCAATCGCGCGACCATTCACCGCGGTGACGAGATCGCCCGTCCTCAGTCCGGCGATCGCGGCAGGGCTGCCTTTGAACACGTCCTTCACCACCGCGCCGCGCGTTGGCCCCACGTCTTCTTCTCGGATGTTCACGCCCAGCCAGCCGCGCGCGAGCCTTCCGTTGTTGCGCAGGTTGGGCAGCAGGTCCTTCACCATGTTGATAGGAACCGCGAACCCAATCCCCTGCCCCTGGCTCACGATCGCGGTGTTCACGCCGACCACCTCGCCGCGCATATTGAAGAGCGGCCCGCCAGAGTTGCCGGGGTTGATCAGCGCATCGGTCTGGATGAAGTCGTCGAAGACGCCGACACCGATCACACGCTCCTTCGCGGAGATCATCCCGTGTGCGACCGAGTGATCGAGCCCGAAAGGATTGCCTATGGCGACGACCCAGTCTCCGACTTGAAGTTGATCCGAGTTTCCTAAAAACGTCGCGGGCAGTTCGTTTCCCGCGCCGCGCAAAGTCAGCAGCGCCAGATCCGTCGAAGGATCTTTCCCCACGACGTTCGCCAGGAACTCACGGCCGTCCGAGAGCTTCACCGTGATCTGCTGACTCTTGTCGATGACGTGGTTGTTGGTGACGACGAGACCGTCGGCAGTGATCACGAAACCGGAACCAGTGGAGCGCCTGCCGTTCTCCAGGGCGGCGCTGATGTTCACCACCGTCTCGCGCACCGCCTTGATCAGCGGTGCGAGCGAGGTGGGCGGGACGAACTCAGGCAGTGAGTGATCCGAGGACGGGCGCTCTCGCCACAGGTGCCCTACTGCGCCGCTGCTCGTCACCGGACGCTCGGCGTATTCGCGGTAGTCCGCCGCGCGCTCTTGAATCCAGCGCTCGACCGTGTCCGCGAGAGCGGGCGCAGCCAAGACCAACACGAAGGTCGCAGCGAAACGGTTCATGACGCGTCCAGCCTGACCCAACGCTGGACGCGGCACCACATTTCAGGCGTCAGCAGGCTTCACGAATTTCGCGACCTTCACGCGGCCCGGGCGAATCACTCGACCCTTGAGACGGTAGGCGGCTCGGATTTCGCCGGTCACCTTGCCTTCATCGTCCGGCTCCGCGGTCACTTCCATGTCGATCGCTTCGGCCAGGTTCGGATCGTAGGAGGTGCCAATCAGCGTCACCCGCTCAACACCCGTCGACTCAAGCTTCTTGAGCAGGTTGTCGCGGATCAGCCGAACACCCTTGGCCAGAGGTGAGGTGTCATCGGAGGCAGCGGAGAGGGATAGATCGAGCTCGTCCACCGCTTCGAGCAGAGTGACTGCGACGTTGCCCTTCTCCACGTCGATC
>JBQTKE010000010.1:0-8343 GCA_052386435.1 Myxococcaceae bacterium | reverse complement strand
GTGCGCCTGTGGTCGACCGAGAAGGGCCGCGGGTACGGAAAGGAGGGCCGCGACGAGCCGTTCGCAATCTTCGACGCAGGCGAACGCGCGCGAGCCCCCGGCGAAGGATGGCACCTCGCCCTCACGGCCCCGAATCGGCACGCCGTCGATGCGTTTCATACGGCTGCGATGCAAATGGGGGCTGATGATGAAGGAGCACCAGGAATCCGCACGCGGTACGGGCCTGGCTATTACGCGGCGTTCGTCCGGGACCTGGACGGCTACAAACTCGAAGCCGTCTGTCACGAGTCGTGAGGTTAGCGTGGAAGTTCCATATGCCTGCCTGAACGAGACAGTATCGATTGCCGACTTCCCCGCTTAACAGGCGCAGAGTTCTTGTCTCGACTGGGGAGCACAAGCCACTACGAACAATCCGCTTCTAACATATTGATTATCCATATACTCGACACAAACCGTTCGCTTTCTGTGGCCGACGGGGAGCCATTCTGGACAGCTCAACGAACTAATTAATGTTAATGACCATGGCCTTGAAGCCAAGGACATCCAGAAATGCCACCGTCTTGAGATTGGTGCGTCCGGTGCGTCCTCTGGAGATCCCCATCCGACCCTCTCTCGAACTGGTCTCTGCATCATCGTCGGCGCCGCGCCCGGCGCAGGCCCAGAATCTTCAGCGCAGCCTCTACCCGTGCCCCGAGGCTTCCGATCAGCTCGATGGCATCAAGCAGATCGGCACGCGCTCGGGCACGTTGTTCCCGGACGGACTGGGTGCGGCACCGGCTCGAGCAGTAACGCATCCCGAGCTTCACGCGACCTGAGCGCGTTCTTGGGAGCAGGCGGCTACAACGGGCACAGACGGGTCCCGTGGGGATGGAGGGGTCAGCACCTGCGGACACCTCCACAAGAGCGTGCGGCACGCCTCGTAGACGGCTACCGAGCCCTTGTCATTCGGCCTCACCACAAGGGACACGGTCTCATCCATCGGCTACGCCGCTTCCATGTGCCACCCGCGCTTGTCGTGAGCCGCACGCAGCTTGGTCTTCCGGGGCTCCTGCGTGGCCATCTCCTCGAGCGGGTACTCACCCACCACCTCCCCGGCAAGAACCATTAGGCGCAGAAGCCGTTCGTTCGCCGGCCCCATCGGCTCGGCGCCTCGCTCCCAGCGCGAGACGGTCCCGGCGTCCACGTTGATCTTGGCGGCGAAGTTCTTGCCGCTGAAGCCCAAGGATTTACGCAGGAAGCGGATCTCCTGAGGTCCGAGCTTGTTCGGTGCCTTGGCCATGGCCTCGGCTGCGGCGCGCACCAACGCTGCGGGGGCCGGTACCACCGGCGACTCCACACCGCATTCCTTACACCTGAAAACGCGCGCTCCCTTGAGCGTGACGCTGACGCCATCGGCCAGCTCGAACTCGGCGTTGCCGGATCGCTCCTGCATCTCGTGGCCTTCGTTGCACCTCATGACTGATTCCTCCAGCAGGTACACACGTTCAACATCGTGCCGTCGTCCTCCAGCGAGACCACCACGGTGAAGCTCGCGGTCCACACCTGATGCCGCCATTCCCCGTTCTCGAACTCCGCCTCGCGCACCTTGCCCCGCTGTAGAACGTTGATGATGTCGATGTTCTCGATCTTCCGCTCAGCCTGTCTCCTCGCCACGTAGGGGTTGCGGAAGTGGACATCCCCCGACTCGGTCAGGGACCCGATCAGCTTCTCCGCCTCGCTCGCCTTCAGCGGCTGCTCCAGCATGATAGTCATATTACCTCGACTAGGCATAATGCCAATACTTGAGGTCATGCCCAGGACCCAAGATCCTGTTGCACTCTGGGCACTTGCACTCTGGGCACGCTCCCCTACCTACCAGGTGACCTACGCGGCCCGGGAAGGCGCCCTCATGAGCCCGACGATGGCCCCACGCTGCTCCTTCCTCGTCGGGAGCCTTGCGATGCGCAGGAGGGCGGGAAGATTGAACCGCCGGACCCGCACCGGGTCCCGCTCATCGGCAACCCGTTCGACCAGGTCCTCCGGGAGCCGCTTCACGCGGGTCACGTAGTGGCAGACCTCTTGCCGGGTCACCCCGAACCGCTTGGCCACCTTCCCGTAGGAGCCCTCGGCCTCCCTCCAGGGAGAGCCGGGCACGCGGGATCGGGTTGGGCCATCCCTGCTCCAGGCGCCGCTCGGCCCGGAGCTTCCGCTGATTCTCCCTCCCCCACCCCATCTCCCGGGCCGTTCAGCTCCAGCGGAGGGTCATCGTCAGCCACCAATCCAGTTTCTTAGCCATTTTCCGACGCAGCAGGGCTGGCCCGTCTTCTGTTGGCGGAAGCAGTTTGAGAGCGGCATTTGCCACACCGTAGAAGTTCCCGCCCATAGATCGCGGCTGCCAGAAGAATCAAGCGAATTTCTCACTAGGATCACTCAGGCGGGCATGCCAAACGCGTCTACTGCGTGAGCTGCTACTGGGATAACGACATCGTCCACAACCCGCATGGACGCCTTTCGCCATCCGCGCCAGAATTCTCCTCGGAGACTTTATGGCACGAGGAAAACAGTGGCAGCCCGGGCAGTCCGGCAACCCCGCGGGGAAGGAAGGGAAGCGGGTGTGCAGGGAGGTGTGCCAGGCCTTGGCAGGGGAGGCGGGGTGCCTGCGCAATAGAAGGGGCGGCCGAGCGGGTCGCCCCGAATTGACGCCGCTTTCCCGAACGGGAAAATAGTTGCTTCGCCAGGCGAGTCCGGAGCATCATTTTCCCGTGCGGGAAAACGCCTCGACTGGACCTCCTTCGATTGACGTCGCATTCCCGAACGGGAAAATTGTGTCGGCTGTGCAGCTGGGTCACTTGATCCGACAGCGGCGGAAAGCGTCGGGTATCCGCCTGGTAGAGGCAGCTGGGCTGGCGGGAGTAGGGGTCAGGTTCCTGTCTGAGCTGGAACGCGGAAAGGCGACGGCTTCGCTCGGTAAGACCCTCCAGGTTCTGCAGCGCCTCGGTCTGGAAGTCTGGCTGTTTCCCCGCGGGAAGGGACCCCGCCGAGCCCGATGAAGCACGAGACCCTGGGCGTATTCCATGAGACGGAGCGGGTCGGCACCCTGAGTCGCGCTGCTGACTCGCGCCTGTCCTTCACCTACGCCGAACTCTGGCTCAAGTCGGAACGCGCCTTTCCGATCTCCCTTCGCATGCCTCTGGAAGAGCGCCTCTTCCAATCCGAGGCCGAAGCCTTCTTCCCGAATCTTCTTCCTGAAGGGAATGTACGGCTGCTTCTCGCCCGTCGTTTGGGAATCTCCGTCGAGAATGACTTCGAGCTGCTGGCCGCCATCGGAGGCGAATGCGCGGGTGCGCTCTCGGTGCTCCCCGAGGGGTTGGCTCCGTCGCCGCCACGCGCTGCCTATCGAGAGATCGCACCAAAGGACCTGCTCTCGATGGCGGATGCGGGTGGCGCACTTCCAAGCTTGGATGGGCAATCCGGCGTCCGACTCTCCCTCGCCGGAGCGCAAGACAAGGTTCCCGTCATGCTCGATGGTGAGCGCCTCTACTTGCCTGAGAACGGCTCACCCAGCACGCACATCCTCAAGTTCGAATCGAAGTTCTTCAAGCACCTCCCCGCGAATGAGGCGTTCACGATGTTTCTGGCCAAGCAGCTGGGGATTCCGACCGCAAACGCTGAGCTCCGCAAGCTTGGGAAGCGGACCTTCTACGTCGTGGAGCGCTTCGATCGCGTTCGCATGCCATCCGGAGCCATCCTTCGCAGACACCAAGAGGACCTTTGCCAAGCGATGGCGCATCCACCTTCACGAAAATACGAAAAGGAAGGTGGGCCTGGCTTCGCGGACTGCTACCGCACAGTCACCGACGCCAGTCGCGGGCCGCTGGCCGACGGGCGTACCTTGCTGCGGTGGCTGGCGTTTAACGCCATTGCTTTGAACGCGGACGGGCACGCGAAAAACCTGGCGCTGCTCTACGGCGAAGGGGCGCCTGTCCTCGCGCCCCTCTACGACCTCGTTTGCACCCGAGCCTACGAAAAACTCGATCAATCGCTGGCGATGAGCGTAGGCGGCGAGTCCAACCCGTCCCTCCTGCTTCGACGTCATTGGGAGAGACTGGCCTCGGCGCTTCAGCTTGGCCCGAAGCTGGTGCTCGAGCTTGTTCGCGAGATGTCTGGCCTCATGGCAGAGGCGCTCGCCACAACGCAGCGTTCCTTCAAAGAACGCTATGGCGACTTGTCCGCTCTGCAATTGATCGTTCCGAAAATCCGGAAACAGGCCGCCCGCATTCGTCGTCAGCTCGATGAGTGATGAGCTCGAACACCAAAGAAGCAGCGAGGTGGCGACGCTCGTAAGCTCCACCGGAAATCTGCGCGAATCGCCGTGGTCACCGCACCCAGCTTTGGGATCGATCGCTCGCAGTCACCTCCGAGAAACTGGAGGATCTCCTCGCTGAGGCGAAACACATGTGGTGACGGCCGCACACTGTTCGGTCGAAGTGTTCCCTCTCGAGCAAGGCAACCAAGAGCGGCTTGAGCCAGCCCGACCAGAGTCGGTGGGACGTCGTGCTGCGTCCACAGCGTATTGACCAGGTCACGGATGCGGATCTCCTTGAAGTGAGAAACATCTACGTCCACCCCAACTACGATCCTGACGTTTTGGATTTCGACCCGACAGGGAACCTTGGGCGGCCCCCGGGGTTGGCGGCCGCCGGCGGGGACTCGAGTACGCCGAGCACGCGATCTTGCGGATTGGGGTTCGGGCCCGCGGCCACCTGGATCGGCGCGATGGTCCCGAGCTGCCCGGTGGTCGACGCAACACGCAGCGCGCCCGAGGCGTCAAGCTCTACGACCTCATACACGTCGGCGCGCGGATCGAACTCCTCAGGGAAGGGGGACGCGAACTTCACGAGCTTCGGTCGCGTCATTCCCAGCGGCCTTCCTGATTTTCGGGCCGTTCCCCTGGCCCACTTACCCGGTTTCCCTACCGTCCCTCGCTCGAAGACCGGGCCTCGAAGCCTCTGAGCCGAGCCTTCAAGGTGTTCAGAGCGATGCCCAGCGCGGCAGCGGTGCGGGTCTTGTTCCCACCATGTGCGGACAAGGCCGCGCGAATCTCATCTTGAGTAAGGTCCAAAGGTCGCTTTCGCGCGCCGAGTTGGACCGTCACTTCAGACCTTGTCGATTCGCTGGAACGCCCAGCGCCGAATCCGACCTGCCGCTGTTCGAGATAGAAACGAACAGCATCAACACCAACGACGATCTTCTGCGGTCGCGTTCCATCGATCTGCTGATTGGCGTGCTCGCGACTGACGACCACTCGCACCGTCGACTGCAGCTCGCGGATCTCTCCCGGCCAGTCTGCCTCCTGCAGAAACCGAACTGCCTCAGGCGTCAGCTCCGCATCGATTCGCTGCTCAGCTCGAAGCTGGGCGACGAAGGCCTCGATGAGGTCCGGAATGTCCGGGCGGCGATCCTCGAGAGTGGGAAGGACGATCATGTCACCCGCGGCAAGCCGCTGGCATAGGTCCGGGCGCAGACCAGAACGTGCCAGCGAGACCTTCGACGCGGAGATCAGGCGGAACCGCGGCGGCAGCTCACGAACTTCTGCCGAGGCGCCATATGGCGCGTAGCTTCCCGTGCCTTCGAGGACGTCGATCAGAAAGTCCTGAGCTGACCGGGGAAGTGACTCCACCTCGTCGAGAAACAGCGTTCCCAGATCCGCGCTCCAGAGCTTCCCCTTCCGCTCGGAAACCGCCCCGGTAAATGCGCCACGCACGTGTCCAAGAAGCTCGCTCGCGAGCTGCGCTGGATCTTGCGGCAGCCGCCCACAGTTGAGGATGACGAAGTGGCCCTGCATTCTGCCCCGCTCATGGATCGCCCGGGCAACGAACGTTTTCCCGCAACCCGAGGGCCCGAGCAGGAAGACCGGCAGCCGGTGCCGAGCACAAACCTCGATGGAGCGCTCGAGGCGGTGCGTCGCCGAGGAACACCGGGCGCCCGATCGCACCCCGCTCGCGATCCCGTCCGGGAGCTCTTCGAGAAACACGAGTCGACTTTGGCCGTTTGCCAGGAGAAGGATCTCACCCGGTCGAACTGCGTGCTCCCGCCCAGCCCCGACCACAGACGCGCCGCGCCGAGGGTCGCCCTTGACCAGGGCTGCCCCGTTCACAAGGTAAGTGCCGTTCAAACTGTTCAGATCGCGGTACATCCAGCGATCGCCGCTGAAACGGAGCTGGGCGTGGAGCCGAGATACGGCGTCCGACGGGAAGACGAAGCTCGACTCCGGCGCCCGGCCGAACACATAGGTACGGTCGGGGTAGATGGGAACGAGGAGTGGCTCTGCTCCGTCTCGTTCGATCTTCAACGCCTTCGGGACGCGGTACGGTGCCTTGTCAGCTTCCCCGTCCTCAGCTTCGCTGTCGTCGGGTAGCGCCAAACCGAGGACGCCCGGCTCGAAGACCTCGGTCTTTTCAAGCGATGGTCCGTTGAGCACGATGCTCGACTTTGCTGTCTCGGCCTGCACTCGTTCCTTGCGCTTCATCGACGGCTCCTTGTGGCGGCTGCTAGCAATCCTGCCAGGCAGGTCTGACAGGCAGAGGTCTCGATGGATCGGTCGGAAATCGGTCGGATCCGCCCGAGGGCCGGCACAAACCTATGAAACCAGGCGTGCGGAGCCTGAAGTCTGAGCTGGCGCGGGTCGTGCTCATCGAAGGACGCACCGGTTGTTCACGACCGGTGCCAATCCCCGAGCCCGAGGTTCTGCATGTCGAAGACCGTCGTGATGTCGCTGTCTGAAGTTGGGTGGACCGTCTACCGAGTCAGAACGGCTTCCAGCGAATACCACCTCGGGCTCTTCGCGGGCGGAATGGGCCGCCGGCAATGCGCCGTGCTCCGCGGTATGTCCCACGGTCTCGGGCGCTCCGTGGACATGCAGGACAGCGCTCCACTCGTTGGCGGCAAGTCGCTCTTCGAGGTACCGCCGTCGGAGTGGATCGGAAAACAGCTTGAGATCGGCACGACAACGACGTCACCGGTTCGGTCCGTAGACGAAGAACGGGACCGAGGAATCGTCACCTCGATCACCTCGGCGGCCTCATTGGCCGTCGCAGATTCGCAGCAGCAGCCAGCCCGTACGTACGTTCGACCAGTCCAGCCGGCACCACCAGAATCGGAGTGGGCACCGTACCCAGAGGACTACGTCGAACGTGTGGAGATCGCCGCGAAGTTGCTCCGATCCGCCTACCAGAAACGAAATCTTGTCGAGGACCTGAAGGCGCGCTCCGAACTCCTCGAGCGCTTTCAACTCGGGCTCAGCGAGTGCTTCCTGATGCTGAAGGCGATGGGCGGGAAGATGACAGAGCGCGCTTGAAATTCGACCATCGCTTCCGCTGCTCGACCCAGCTCATCGATCGCAGGGCATCTCTCAAGCCGCGCTCACTGAAGGGCTGCGGTTCATCGTGAGCGCCTTCGAGAAACCACGCGCGTTCCTGAATGTCGGGGGCGATGAGGAGCAAGTCCATCAGCTGCTGATGCGCGCCCGCGTGAACCCAAGTGCGCGCGCCATGGTCGCGTAATCGGCGAGAAGTTCTGACCTTTGACAGGCGCTCAAGTCACGTGACGAGGCCCGAGCACGGGTGATGGCCATGCCGGTGATCGCGACCAAGGCTCCGAGGACATCCCATCGCGTCGGGACGTGACCGTCGACCAGCCAAAGCCACCCGACGGCTACGGCGACGTAGACCCCGCCGTAGGCCGCATATGTGCGAGCGGGCCCAAGTGAGTGGAGCGTGAGCAACCAGACGAACAGCGCCAGACTCAGCGCCGCCGGGAGGCCGCCGCCCGAAGGACCGTGCTCATCGTCCGCGACGCCGGCGCGCACCCGAGAGCGTCAAATACTCATCGGCCTGCTCGCGAAGCCGACGCTGGTACTTCGGCGGAAGCTTCCGATACGTGGCAAGCAGCTCAGTCTCGGCGGCAGTGAGCCGTTCCCCCGCGGATGGTGGCATGCCGGACTTCGGCAACTCCATGCGGTCAGCCTCGCCCGTAACGAAGCGGAAGAACGCGTCGCGTGGGACCTCAAGGATGTCCGCCCAGGCGTAGGCCCGCTTCGAGGGGAGACCTTCGATGCCGACCTCGATGTTGCTGACCGCATTTCTCGACGCGTAGCCGAGCACCCTGATGATGTCCCCCTGGGACAAGCCCAGGTCCTCTCGGCGGCCTCGGACGAACGCGCCGACCCTCTTCCAGAGCTCGGTCCGCTCGCGGCCTGTCCGGCGCTTCAGAGCGGCTGGTACGGAAGTTCCAAACATTTTGTCCATCATCAATGTCAGGGCGCCCGAAGGCAAGGTTCCAACTTCGCTGAAGCTTCACGGCGCG
>JBQTKE010000009.1:0-6255 GCA_052386435.1 Myxococcaceae bacterium | reverse complement strand
AGTCCCTGGAGCCGTTCTCCGCGAAGATGAGCTCGTATTCCCACTTGCGCGCATCCAGCCCATCGCAGAGCTCAGCAGCGGCGGAAGCGACGATCGCCGCTTCGTTGTAGACGGGGATAACGACTGAGAGAAAGGGCGCCGGGTCCGCCATGAAGGGCCGCGGACCTAGCATCGATCCCGTCCCCGGCCAACCCTCTTGCCCAGGAGGGCGTCCGAAAACGGCGACGTGGACGTTGCCAGCTGTGCGTCCAAGTAGCCGTAACTGCACACCCTTTCTTCTGCTCTGCGAGGTGGCCTGTTACGCTTCGGCCGCGCTTTTGATGCTTCGGATGCCGGCTGCCCTGCGGCTGCCCTGCAGCAAGGACTGAAATGAAAGTCTCGTGTCCGTCGTGCCAGACGAATTACAACATCGACGACAAGCGGATCCCCGCTGGCGGCGCGAAGCTCAAATGCGCCAAGTGCCAGACCATGTTCCCGGTCAGCGGCGGCGCGGCGGGCGCAGTTCCATTGCCGGGTTCCGGCAATGGCGCGGTCCCTTTGCCGGGAATGGGTGGCACACCGGCCCCCGGCTCCGTGCCCCTCCCAGGCAGCCACGGATTTCCCACCACGCCCAGACCTCCCGCGGGCGCGGTTCAGCTCCCCGGCGCGCGAGGCAGCACTGCTGCAGGCGCGGTTCCTCTGCCCGGATCCGGCTTCACTTCACCCCCTTCCCCTCCCGCGGGAACTGTTCCGCTTCCGGGCGGTGCGCGCGGATTCACCTCTGCTCCTGGCTCCTTGCCGCTGCCTAAGGCCGGCCTCGCTCCCGCGCCTCACAACGGCGGCGTGCCTCTTCCCGGCGGCCACGGCGGCTTCACTCCCGCGCCTCGCAACGGCGGGGTGCCTCTTCCCGGCGGCCACGCCAACGGATTCACCCCTGCTCCTGGCTCCGTGCCCCTGTCTGGCTCCAGCTTCGGCGGCTCCGTCCCTCTTCCCAGCAACGGCCGTGGCCGCGCCCAGTCCAACTTCGATGACGAGAGCACGCAGCCCAGCGTGCCCACCCACTCGGGACCCGGCGCGGTCCCGCTCCCCGGCTTCACTCCGCCGCCTTCGTCCGCCATGCCCGAGCCAGTCTCCTGCTCCGAGCTGGGCTTCGCGGACAACGCCGCACCGTCTTCTCCCCCAAACGAAGAGCTGAACTTCGCCGACGCGGATCTCGTCGATCCGCCGAGAGCGACGTCCGGACTCGACCTGGGCGAACCGCCGCCTGCTCCTGCCGAGCCCGCAGAGGGTGGGCTGGACTTCGGAGACCTGCTTCCTCCCGCTCAGCCGCAGACGGAAGAGGTCGGCTTCCCCGACGCCGCGCCGCCGCCACCCCCGGACGTCGGCGGCGAATTCGACTTCTCGGAGATTCCTCCCGCGCCGCCTGCAACGGCCTCCAACAAGTTGGACTTCGAGGTGCCGCCGGAAGAAGCCTCAGCCTCGCCGGAAGGCGCGCCCACCGAAGCGATCGATTTTGGAGATCTTCCACCACCCGCAGCAGAGCCACCGCCAGAACCGGAACAGCCCGTGGGCTTTGGCGAGGTGGACTTCGGTGCGCCCCCTCCCGCGCCCGCCTCCGCGGATCCCCTCGAGTTTGATCCCAGCGCAGCGCCTCCTCCCCCTGCCCCCGCCGGGGACAACTTGGAGATGCTCAACTTCATCGACGACGCGAGCACGGAAAAATCCGCGCGTCCACCACCTTCCGCGGCTGCTTCGGCGGAGGCTTCCGGGATGCAGTTCCACGTCCGGCGCAAGAGCGGGAAGGTGTTCGGCCCGTTTGATCAAGTCACCGTCATCAAGATGCTCGAGGACGGGCAGCTGCTGGGCAATGAAGACGTCTCCACCGACAGCGAGAACTGGTCGGCGATCGGCAGCGAGCCCAGCTTCGCGGACACCATCCAACGGCTGATGGAAGCTCCGGCGTCCGCGAGTGATGCACCCGCGCCCGACGCACCCCGTTCCGGCACCCCGCAACCACCCCGCCCAGAGCAGACCGCCCAGAGCATGGAGCGGCTCAAGCAGCTCTACGAAGGGCGCATGGCGTCCGTCTCGGTCGTCAACCGGCCGGATCACATCGCCACGCTGAAAGCGAAGGCGCCGCTCATCGGCATCGCGCTGGCGATCTTCCTGGTCATTGGTGGTGGCGCATCGCTCTCGCTCACCCGCTACGGCGCCTTCGGTCTGAAGAAGCTGTTCCCGGCGCGCGTGAAGGCGAGCTCGGCGGAGTTCGCGCAGCTGGAAGAGGCGCGCAAGAACCTGTTGGGCGACACCTTCAAGGGCTACGTCCAGGCAAAGGACGGCGCGATGAAGTTGTTGCAGGTGAAAGAGTATCCGGAGGCGCGCGCCCTCTGGTGCCAGGCCGTGTTCTACCTGCAGCGCCGGTACGCTGCGGCGGCGGTGGATCTCCCGAAAGCGGAGCAAGCGCTGGAGGACATCCAGCTGTTGGGTGCGAAAGATCCAGAGCTCGCGAAGGCGCAGGCCGGACATGACTTGCTGATGCGCAGGCCGGACGACGCGATCAAAGTTTTGGAAGTGCCCAAGTTCGCCAACGAGGACGACTTGGAGCTGTCGTTCCTCACCGCGGAGGCGCACATGGCCAAGGGCGACAACGCCCGGGCGCGCACCGAGCTGACGCGCATCCTCGCCAAGCAGAAGAACTCCGCGAAGGCGTTGCACGCGTTGGGAACCCTTTCGTTGAAGGTGAACGACGGCGAAGGCGCGGCGAAGAACTTCGCGGCGGCGTTGGCGGCGGATCCCTCTCATGCCGTCTCCGCGCTGGAGCTGGCCGCGGTGGAGCTGGTGCACAAACAACCGCAGAAGGCGCTGGACGCCGTGGCCCAGGCGCTCACCGAGCAGACGAAAGCCCTGCTCGGTCCCGCGGAGGTCTCGCGCGCGCACGCCATTCGCGGCACCGCTCTCGCGCAGCAGTTCAAGTTGGACGAGGCGGTGGACGAGTTCAATCAGGCGAAGAAGCTGGACCCGTCGTCGGTGTTCGCACAAGGAGGACTCGCGCGCGTGTACCTGGCCCAGCGCGCGTACGACAAGGCCCTCCCCCTTTATAAGGACGCGACCAGCAAAGAGCCGAACGACATCGACTACGCGGACGGTTATCTGTCGACGCTGATTGCTTTGAGCCGAATGCAGGAAGCGCTCACCTACGTGAAGAGCGCCAACTCTCGCTTCCCCGGCAACCCGCGCATCGCCTACCTTTACGGCCGCGTCAGCGACGCCCTGGAGAACACCGCAGACGCGGAAGGCCACTACAAGCGCGCCATCAACGCGGACGCCACGCTCTCCGACGCGAACATTTACTTGGGCAAGATGTACCTGCGGCTCAAGCGGATCCCCGAAGCGAAGACCCAGGTGGAAGAAGCGTTCGGGAAGGCGCCCGAGAATCCCAATGTCCGCGCGGCGGCGGGGGAGCTGGCGCTGGTGGAGAATGATCTCCCCAAAGCGCAGAACGAATACGAGAAGGCGATCGCCCTGTCTTCGAGCAATGTGGACGCGCACCTGGGACTTTCGAAAGTTCTGCTCGCGACCGGCGACATCAAGGGCGCGCGCGTGAACATCGACAAGGCGCTGGAGCTGGATGCCAACGTGAAGGACGGGCAGCTCCAAAAGGGGCTCGTGCTCTGGAAGCAAGGCGACATCAAGAACGCGATCACCGAGCTGACCGCGGCCAAGCATGCCGAGCCCAAGTCCGCGAAGATCGCGGTGACGCTGGGGGCGGCGAAGTTGGAGGCGAATGATCTGCCAGGAGCCGAAGCCGCGCTCTCCGGGGCGCTCAGCATCGAGCCCTTCAACCCTGACGCGCACTTTTACATGGCGCGCGTGAAGAGCCGCCGCGCCGAGCACACCCAAGCGGTGGACTCCATTCGCAGCGCGCTGGAACGGTCCCCGAAGAACCCGGCATTTCACTACGAGATGGGCGTGATTCTCCGAGACGCCGGACGCATGGGCGACGCCATGGACTCGTTGCGGAAGGCAATTGACCTGCGGCCCGACTACGCGGACGCGCTGGAAGCGCTGGGCCAAGCGCACTTGGATCGCGGAGAGTTCGATGCCGCGATCAAGCAGTTCGAGGCCACGCTGAAAGCGGATCCGAAACGAACCCGCGTGCTCGGGTTGATTGGCGACTCATACTTCCAAGCTTCAAAGTGGAGCGAGGCCGTGGCGCGCTATCAGTCCGCGCTCAAGGCGGACCCCTCGCTCACCGCGCTCTTCTACAAGATCGGCCGCGCGTATACGGAGCAGAACGATCACGCGCGTGCCATTGAGTTCTACAAACGCGCCACCGTGAGCGACAACAAGAACCCCATGCCGTTCTGGTACCTGGCCTTATCGTACAAACACACCAACAACAAGCCGGCCGCGATTAAGTCTTTCAAGGACTACCTGGAACGCAAGCCGGACGCGGAAGACAAGAAAGAGATCGCGGACGAGATCTACGACCTCCAACACTGAGCAGTGCCGGCAACACTCCTTGAGAGCCTTCCCGCTGTGGCCTAGAACCCAGGCGGCCATGCTGGATCTCAAAAACACCGCGGACAACTTCGACGCCGTCGTCAACCGCCTAAAAGCGCGCGGAGGCGATCTCGACCTCGGCCCTTTCCAAGCGCTGGTGAAGGAGCGGCGCGAGCTCTACATCGCCAGCGAATCGCTCGCGCAGAAGCGCAACCAAGCGAACGACGAGATCAAGAAGAAGGCGAAGGAAGATCCGGCGATCGTCGATTCTCTGCGCGGACAGATGCGAGCGACCTCGCAAGAGATCAAGGAGAAGGAGACCCGGCTCAAGCAGGTGGAAGAAGAGCTGTCGAAGATCCTCTACCTCATCCCCAACGTCCCGCATGAGAGCGTCCCCACCGGCGCGTCCGCGGACGACAACAAGCAGGTCAAGCTCCACGGCGAGAAGCCCCACTTCCTCTTCACCCCGAAGCAGCACTTCGAGATCGGCGAGAAGCTGGGGATGCTCGACTTCGAGCGCGCTACCAAAGTCTCCGGCCCACGCTTCGCCTTCTACAAGGGCGCCCTCGCCAAGCTGGAGCGCGCCCTCATCAACTTCATGTTGGATGTGCACGCGTCCAAGGGCTACACCGAGCTGCTGCCGCCTTATCTGGTGAACCGGAATTCACTCACCAACACCGGTCAGCTCCCCAAGTTTGAACAAGACGCCTTCAAGACCGCGGGCGAGCACGAGCTCTTCCTCATCCCCACCGCTGAAGTTCCCGTCACCAACTTCCACGCGGACGAAATCCTGGAGGGCGAGACGCTGCCGCTGCGCTACTGCGCCTTCTCCCCCAGCTTTCGCTCCGAAGCCGGCAGCGCGGGAAAAGACACGCGCGGCCTCATCCGCCAGCACCAATTCCACAAGGTCGAGCTGGTGAAGTTCGCCACGCCCGAGACCAGCCTGGCGGAGCTGGAGTCCATGACCGACGACGCGTGCGACGTCTTGCGGCGTTTGGGACTTCACCACCGCGTGATGTTGCTGTGCACCGGGGACATGGGCTTCACCTCGACCAAGACCTACGACATCGAAGTTTGGCTGCCCGGTCAGGACGCGTTCCGAGAGATCAGCTCTTGCTCGAACTGCTCCGACTTCCAAGCCCGCCGGGCCAAGATCCGCTACCGCAAAGCCAAGGGCGACAAGCCGCAGCTGGTTCACACGCTCAACGGCTCCGGACTCGCCGTGGGCCGGACGTTGGTGGCCATCCTCGAAAACTTCCAGCGCGAAGACGGCGCCGTGGTCATCCCCGAACCGCTGCAGCCGTACCTGGGCGGGCTCAAGGAGCTGAAGCCGGGGTGATCCGGGGTCAGGCTTTACACTCTTACACTCTGCAGAAACGGCAGAATGTAAGAGCGTAAACCCTGACCCCGAAGAAGGTCGTTGCTCCTCGAGGTGCTCTTATGTAGATAGGCGGCCCCTTTTTGGTCTAAGGGGTCCGCGCGGCGCAGGGTTTTGGAGGAATGGCCGAGCGGCTGAAGGCAGCGGTCTTGAAAACCGCCAAGGGTGCAAGCCCTTCGTAGGTTCGAATCCTACTTCCTCCGTTTGCAGGGACGTTCTTTGAAATGACTCGACTGGAGAGATGGCCGAGAGGCTGAAGGCACAGCTTTGCTAAAGCTGCATACTCGAAAGGGTATCGTGGGTTCGAATCCCACTCTCTCCGCCACCACGCATGAATTTGAAGGAAATGCGCCCTTAGCTCAGCTGGATAGAGCGTCGGACTACGAATCCGAAGG
>JBQTKE010000008.1:0-2916 GCA_052386435.1 Myxococcaceae bacterium | reverse complement strand
GCACGCAGCACCCTTCTCCGCGCAATCTCTGGATGATCTGCCGCAGCGCTCGAGTGCTCATCACGTCCAGGCCGTTGGTGGGCTCATCGAGGAGAATGTTCTTCGGCCTGTGAACAATGGCACGCGCGATCGCGACCTTCATCCGTTCGCCCTGCGAAAACCCTTCAGTGCGTCGGTCCGCGATGTCTTTCATGTCGAGCAGCGCGATCAGCTCTTCGGTCCGCTGTTTCAGCGCTGCACCGTCCAAGCCGTGCAGCCCGCCGAAATAGCCAATGTGCTCGCGCGCGGTCAGTCGCGGGTAGAGGCCACGCGCATCCGGAAGCACGCCCACCCGCTTTCGCGCGCCCAACGCGTCCTTCATCACGTCCACCCCATCGATTCGGACGGTCCCGCTGTCAGGGGTCATCAGCGTGTAGAGAATTCGCAGCGTGGTGGTCTTGCCGGCGCCGTTGGGTCCAAGCAGGCCCGTCACCACACCGTCGCGGGCGCTGAAGGTCACGTCCTCCACTGCGGTCACCGCGCCGAACTGCTTGCGCAGCTTCTCCACCTCGATCACGCGCACTCCTGGTCGGTCATGGTGGAGGCCCCGCGAAGGTGACAAAGAAGGGCGGTCGCCCCAGCTTCTGAGTGCAGCTCCCCTCGATCCCGTCGATCGATCCCCTCTCGATAAGCTCCGCGACGAGCTTGGGAACGCAGCCTTGTCCTGTCGCGCCGTGTCCCACGCCTGGCACCACGACATGCGCGCTCCTCGCCAGGCCTGCCTTCACGGATTCCGCGCGCGCGGGCGGCGTCACCGGATCGAGCTCGCCCGAGAGCAGCAGCGTCGGGATGTCTGATTTGAGCGGCTGGCGATAGCCCGGTGGTAGCGCGGCTTTCGGCCAAACAGCACAGACCCGAAGAATGTCTCGCGCCAGCCCGTCCCCCAGAAACGTGTCGCGTGTGGCGTCCACGAGCTCGGTTTCAGCCAACCCCACGGTGTCCTCGGAACAGATCACTGAAAAGAACATCCCCAGGCTCATCCCTTTGGAGAACCCCGAGGACAAGCGATCCGCCTGCGCCACGAAGGGTCCCCAATCGCCAGCAACCGCGCGCTCCAACGTCAGGGGCAACAGGCTGGCGGTCTCGGGCAGGTAGAGCAGTCCACGCAAAGTGGAGACGAAGCCCTGGTGGGAGAGAGTCACGTCCTCTCGCTTGCCAGTGACCGGATGCGCGACCTGAAACCGCTGGGGCCCAGCCTGAAGCTTTGCGCTCAGCTCAGCGAAACGCTCGCGCAGTTTCGGGAACGCGACGTGGCAGGCTGGCTCCTTCTCGCAATGTTCGAAGAGCAACTCCAACGCGCGCTGACCGTCGCGCGCGAACGTGAGCGGCAAACGAATATCCAGGGGGTAGACCCCATCGAGGACCGCGGAGCGAACTCGGTCCGGGTGCTGCCGCATGAACACCATGGCGGCTCGGGTCCCGTAGGACGCTCCCCAGAGGTTGACCCGCGAGTAGCCCAACGCCTCGCGAACCTCATCGAGATCGTCCATCGCGACGGTGGTCGTGTACTGCTTCACGTCCGCCGCGTAGCCCTTGAGGCAGCCCTCAAAGAGGGTCACGTCCATCCCGCGCGACAGCTGGGTTCCCAGATCCGCCTCGGGCGTCTTCTCTTCGCAATCCAACGGCGATGACGCCCCGGTGCCGCGCTGATCCACGAAGACCAGATCGCGCCGCCGCCGGATCCGTTCCATCATGGGTTGGACGACTTTCATCACCTCGGTGGCCGCTTGCCCTGGACCACCGGCGAGGATGAAGAGGGGATCTGGCTCTGGCGTTTGCGCTAGCGCGGGAAGCATGGCGACCCGTAGCGAGATCTTTCGGCCGTGCGGCTTGCTGCGATCCTCCAGCACTTCGTGGGTCCCGCAGCGGACCTCCGCGGACACACCTTCCACGCGACACGGAGCAAGACTCAGACTCGGCGCGCCCGCGGTCCCTTGCCCCTGACGACAGCCCGCCAACAGCCCTAGGCAGATCACGGTCGCTGTCAGCTTCACGTCCCCTCCCGGCCACGGAGCGCTACGAGACCTGGAACAGCTGAGACGTGCAACCGAAGAAAACGTCGGGTGCGTCTAGAACCTCCCTGAAACGTCGAAAGGACCTTCAGCCGACGCGCTGAAGATCCTTTCGAGAACTGCATACGCGCTGAAAGTCTTACTCCGACTTTTCTTCGGCAGCGGCCTTCCTGGTCTCCTTGGCCGGCTTCTCTTCGGACTTCTTCTCCGGACGATCCACCAGCTCCAACAGCGCCATCTGCGCGGCGTCGCCGTGGCGGTAGTTCAGGCGCGTGATGCGCGTGTAACCACCCGGACGAGAGGCGTAGCGATCCTTCAGCTCACCGAACACCTTGCTGAGGAGATCCTTGTTCTTGACGCTCCGTGCCGCCAAACGGACGTTCGCGAGACCACCGCGCTTGCCGAGCGTGATCATCCGCTCCGCCAACCGACGCGCTTCCTTGGCCTTGGGCAGAGTGGTCTTGATCGCCTCGTGCTCCAGGAGCGAGGTGACCATGTTGTTCAACATCGCAAGACGGTGGGGGGTGTCTCGGTTTAGCTTTCGGTGTGCAACTCGGTGTTTCATTGTTTTCTCTCCAAACCACTCAGGCCGTCTTAGGTACCCGGTGGGAAAGGCGGGTGGTCTCCCTGGAAACCGCCCGCTTTTTGTCCATCAGGGGCTGAAGCAACCGCAGCCCAATCCCTGAGCCTTCGCAGACTGACCACGCTTCTTAGACCTTCGGAACCTGCGGCAACAGCGGCGCGGGAGCAGCGACGCTCGCGGGCGGCGGCGCGGCGGCAGCGACCGACTGACGCGGCGGCCAGTTCTCCAGCTTCATACCCAGCGACAGGACCTTCTCCGCCAAGATCTCCTTGATCTCCTTCA
>JBQTKE010000007.1:0-4554 GCA_052386435.1 Myxococcaceae bacterium | reverse complement strand
GGCCAATCCGCACGTTCTTCCCGATGCGCGTCCTGCCCATGAGCGAGACCAACGGCCCCAGCTCTGAATCCGCGCCCAACTCCACGCCCTCTTCGACGTAGGTGTTCGACGGATCGACGAACGACACGCCCGCCTTCATCCAGCGCCTGTTGATCCGCTCGCGCAGCGCCGACGCGAGCTGCGCCAGCTCCGCTCGATCATTCGCGCCCGCGGTGTCCGCGAAATCCACGGAGACCGCTTCAACTCCGCCCTCTGGTGACGCCATCTCCACCAAGTCGGTCAGGTAGTACTCGCCCTGTGCGTTCGCCGGTTTCAGCTTCGCCAACGAGCGCCAGAGGAAACCGGCGTCGGCGAGATAGATTCCCGCGTTCACTTCGGTGATCCCCCGCTGCGCGTCGGTGCAGTCTTTGTGCTCCACCACCTTCGACACCTTGCCGCCTTCGCGGATGACGCGGCCGTAGCCGGTGGGATCCTTCGGTGAGGTCGTCACCATCGCCAAGGGAACCTTGGATTTCTCGAACGCTGCCTTGAGCGACTGCAACGTCTCCAAGCGCAGCAGCGGCGTATCTCCGTAGAGAATCAGCACTGCGCCCTTGTGTCCTTCCAACGCCTGCTCCGCGCTCCGCACCGCGTGCCCTGTTCCCAGCTGCTCGGTCTGAGTCGCGAACTTCAAAGGCGCGCCGGGAAGCGCGGCTTCGATGATCGACTTCACCGCGTCTGCTTGATGGCCCACCACGGCGACCAGAGGCGAGGCGCCCAGCTCCAACGCCCTGGAGAGTGGGTAGGCACAAAGAGGACGGCCCAAGACCGGGTGAACGACTTTCGCGCGGTCGGACTTCATTCGAGTGCCCTTCCCGGCGCACAGGACGATTGCAGCAAGTGAGCTGTTTGGCATTGCCGCCAGAATTAAGGAGCGGTGACCGACCCGTCAACGACGGAAGCAGGGTGCGTGCAGCCCTTTCGCATGGGCGCTTCAGCGCGGACGGCCACGCACAGCCCGGAGGGGTTCGCCTGCATGACGAAGGTGGGTCGGAAGAAGCGGACCTCACGCGGCGCCTTCAGCGACTTGTCGCGATGCTCGCTCACGCGGCCCTCTCAGTCCTGCGCGCCACGTAGTCGAGAATCTGACGGCGATCCCCGGGGGTGATGTCCACGAAGTCCACACCCAATCCCGCCTTGCGCAACATTCCGCCGCGCACGGTCCGCACCACCCGTCCCAGAACCGTGAATCCGCGCGACGAGCCGGGGAGGCTCAATCTCAAAGTAATCAATGCACCCTCCGCAATGGGCGCTTGGGTGCCGACGAAGATTCCACTTCCCGAAATTTCTGCAGCCTCCGCTGCCAGGGGCCGGTTCCACTCGTAGAACTTTACGGTTCCCGTCAGGGGCGCTCGGGGATATTTCCGTGAGTTCGAATCCATGGTCTTGCCCAGTTTGCAATCGTGGCGCCAACAACGTTTGGACGGACTGCACTGCAGTTGTAGGGCTTTGACGAAGTCGACTGCGAAGCCCTGGTGCCGCTTCGCCACAGCAGTGCGGCACCCGTGACACATTTTCCTCAACACCCCCGTGAGGGTTTCGCGTGAACAAAAACTGTCGCGCTGTGCTGTCACTCCTGGCTTGGTGTGTCTTTGTCCCACCCGCCTTCGCCGACCGTCCCTACCGTGGTGGAGTGGCTGCAACCGCCCATCCCGTCCCGCCCTACGCCGCCATACTGATGCTCGTCAAGGGGGGAACCGCTGTCGACGCAGCGGTCGCCGCCGCGTTCACTTTGGCGGTCGTGGGGCCGTACCACTCCGGAATTGGGGGGGGCGGCTTCGCGGTCGTGCACGAGGTGAAGTCGAAGTCAGACCGCGCCTTGGATTTTCGAGAGGTGGCCCCCGCGGCGGCGACGGCGGACATGTTCCAGCGCGGCGGGAAGGCGGTCGCGGAGCTCTCGCGCGACGGGGCGCTGTCCGTGGCGGTGCCCGGCGCGGTGGCGGGGTATCTCGAGCTGCTCGCGAAGTACGGAAAGCTCAAGCCCAACGTCGTGCTGGCACCTGCCATCAAGGCCGCGCGCGATGGGTTCTGGGTGACGCCGAAGTACGTGGCACTGGTGCTCGACCGCAAAGGGTGCCTGGCTCAAGACAGCGAGGCTTCGCGGATTTTCTTAAGGGCGGACCCGCAAGGACTGCTCGACGCGCCGCCGGTGGGGACGCTGCTCAAGCAACCGGAGCTCGCGCAGACTTTGAGCGCGATCGCGTCGAAGGGCGTGAAGGCTTTCTACGAAGGAAAGCTCGCTGCAGCGATGGAGAGCACCATCAAGGGGAAGGGTGGTGTGCTCACGCAGGAGGATCTGAAGAAGTACCAAGTGCGTTGGCGCGAGCCTTTGGCCGGCACCTACCGCGGTCACCGCGTGCTCACGATGCCCCCGCCCTCCGCGGGAGGTCTGGCGTTGCTGCAGACGCTGGGAGTGCTGGAGCGCGCGTTCCCCACTGGGTTGTCGCTCAACGATGTCGAGGCCGCGCACGTGTACGTTGAGACGCTGCGCCGCGTATATGCCGACCGCGCGAAGTACTTGGGCGATCCGGGGTTCGTCGAGGTGCCGATGGAGAAGCTGCTCTCCAAGCCGTACCTCGAGCAGATGTTGGCGAGCATCGATCGCAACAAGGCAACCGCCTCTGCGGCGCTGAGCGTTCCTCTTCCAAGTGGTGCGCCCACTCCGTCGAAGCCACCGCCCAGGCAGACGTCCGTGCCTGCGCCGCTCCAGCCGCTGCCTGCCCTACCACCGCAGAAGAACACCACACACATCTCGGTCATCGATAAGGAAGGCAACGCGATCGCGCTCACCACCACTGTGAACTACGGCTTCGGCTCCTGCGTGGTCGCGAAGGGGACCGGCATTCTCCTCAATGACGAGATGGACGACTTCGCCGCGAAGCCGTTCACTCCCAACGCGTATGGCCTGGTCACGGGAGATGCGAACGCGGTGGCGCCCGGAAAGGTTCCTCTCTCTTCGATGACGCCGACGCTTGTGTTTCAGAAGGACAGCACGGACCGCGCGATGATCGCCGCTGGCTCGCCTGGCGGGTCGACGATTCCCACCACGGTGATTCAGGTGCTGAGCCACATGATCGATCGCGGGATGGACCCGGTGAGGGCCGTGGGCGAGGGGCGCGTGCATCACCAGTTCTTGCCGGACAACGTGATGCTGGAGCGATACGCCCTCTCGTCCGCGACCGAAAAGGCGCTCGCCGCGAAGGGGCACCAGGTGGTGCGGCGGGAGGCGTGGGGCGATGCCGAGGTCGTGTTCGTGGATCCGACGACGCAGCTTCGCTACGGCAGCGCGGATCCACGCAACGAAGGCATCGCGCTCGGTCAGGACTGAATGACCCCGCTCTTCGACGCGCACCTTCATCCGGAGGGTCTGAGCGATTCCGACTTGGAGACGCTTCACCTCTTCGGGATTCGGGCGGCGTTGATCACTGCGCACCACGTGCCGTCGCCGGCGAATGCGAAGACGGTGCTGGAGCACTTCGACGAGCTGATCGAGAAGCACCTGCCTCGGTTGGAGAAGGCGGGGCTGAAGGGCTACGCGGCGCTGGGCGTTCATCCTCAAGTGATTCCTCGACGCGGGCTCTCCGAAATTCTGGAGGCGCTCCCGGGCTATTTTCGCGGCGGCAAGGTAATCGCGCTTGGGGAGATCGGGCTGCACGAAGACAGCGAGCAGGAACAGGAGGCGTTTCTTGAGCAGCTTCGTCTCGCCCGCAAGCTCAAGCTGCCGGTGCTGGTTCACACCCCAGATAAGGACAAGGAGCGAGTGACCAAGCGGACGCTGACTGTGATTCGTGACAGCGGTATCCCGGCGTCACGGGTGCTGGTGGATCACGCTAACGGGAGGACGGTGCGGATCATTCTCGCGTGCGGTCACTACGCGGGACTGACGATTCACCCGCACGGGCTGCGTGCGGAGCGGGCTCTGACCATCATACGGAAGCTGGGAACGGAGCGGCTGGTCGTGAATACGGACGCGGGCGACGGGGCGGGAGACTTCTTGGCGTTGGCGCGGCTGAGCAATCTGCTGAGCAGAGCGAACCTCTCGGAAGGAATCATCGAGCGCGTGGGACAACGGAACGCGCTTGAGCTTCTCCGTCTACCCCCGTCCACCCTGGCCAACTAACCCTTGGCGGCTTCCACCGTCTGGAAGCGCGCCTCGTTCTTCCTGTCCAGCTCATCGAAGCGGTGGTCGACCCTTCTCGCCAGCGCGAACACTGCTTCAATGATCGCGCGGTTCAAGATCGAAGCAATCCGACAACCGGAGGATGGCGCGGCGCTTCCGAAGGCGCTCCGGGCCTCAGGTCCCTCTCGCGCTCCACACCGCCTGGAGACCGAGCGCATAGCGGACGGCGAGCAGCAGCAGCAGCACCGCGCCCAGCCCGACGTAGGCGTTGACCAGAAGCGTCTCGCTCCAGCCGTGGTTCTCGACGAGCTTGGTGGGATCGCTCAGCCCCACCCCTTCGATGGCGCCGTACGGAATCGCGTCTGAGTCGGCCTTTGCGCTCAGCCAGGTCCGGA
>JBQTKE010000006.1:0-7312 GCA_052386435.1 Myxococcaceae bacterium | reverse complement strand
GAAACAAGGCGGTGGACATTGAAATGGCAGTGCAGGCGAGCTTCGAGATCGTTCCGGAGGAACTACGGAGGCGTCGCACCCGCGAGAGCAGCGGCGGCATCGCCCGCTCTGACCGTCGTCTCAGTCGCAGCGGGCCCAACGACCGTGTCCGCGGGATTGGCCGGTTGAGCTGCAGCGACAGGCGCAGAGCTGGCGAAGCCGAGATCCGCGACCACGGGATAGTGGTCCGAAGCGGGCCGACGCAGCACGTAGGTCTTCAGGGCTTTGATCGCCGGAGACGTAAACACGAAATCAAACCGCAGCTCGGGTAGGAACGCGGGCAGCGGATACGTGCCTGACGGTCCCTGTCCCGCGACCGCGAATGCATCGGTCAGTTGCTGCTGGATGAGCTGCACGCCATCCGCGACGCCGTTCTCATTGAAATCGCCGAGCAGCACGACCGGCCGAGGATCCTGCGCGACCAGCGACATGATCCTCCGCACCTGGCGCATCCGCAGCGCGCCGCGCGTAGGCAGGTTCGTCAAATGCGTCACGTAGACGCTGAGGTCACGCCCCTCCACCGCGACCTTCGCGCGCGCCACGGTGCGCGGCTCCAGGCCCTTCTCGCTCGGCAGGGTGAAGTGCTCCATGTCCACCAGCGGGAACTTGGAGAGCAACGCCACGCCGTAGGGTCCGCCTTGGAGATCGCACGCGCGAAAGTGCGCGTGATAGTACAGGCCCGTCATCTCCGAGAGCTGCTGGACCTGATCCATCCCTTTCGAGCGCTTGGTCTTGTTATCGACCTCTTGCAGCGCGACAAGATCGGGACCGGCCTCTTGAATGGCCTCGGCGACGCCCTTCAAACCGCGCGAGCCGCTCTGGATGTTGAACGTCATCACCCGAAGGCTTCGTTGCGCGGGCGCCACCGCCGACGTCGTGGAAGGGATACGGCCGCTCGCTGCACAGGCGGTCCCGAGGAGAACGGTAAGGGAGAGAAATAGGTTTCGGATCATCTGGGGGGCGCAGAGTACGGGGCGGTGGCGATAGCTCTCAACGTTCACACCGGAGCCTTGGGCACGACGCTCGATCGTTCGCCTGCTTTAGCAACCGAGCGGGTAAGTGATTTTGACGCGCGAACCCACGGGAATATTTCCGTTGACCGTCACGGAGTTCGTGGTCGCGTCGTACGTGAAACCCGTCGCAGGCACGCCATCAATCTCTACGGAGATCTGGGAGGCATCACCCGGGCGCTCTTCCAATGTGAACGTCTTCTTCGCGCTGAACGCCGGCGACGACACGTTCTTCAGAGCGGCGGACCAGTTGGGACTGCAGATGGGCTCCACCGCGCCTCCGGTTGAATTGGCCAGTGAAAGGTAGCGATAGCCGGTGCCCGCGGCGGTGGGGCAGGTCGTCGGTCCCGTGCCGACAATCGCGGAAACCACCACGCGGCCCGGGTCCTTTTTCAGCCCCTTGAAGAAAGTCTCGTAGAACTCAACCTGACCCGCGGACGCGTCGTCTTCATCGCTGACGATGATGATGGCCAGCCGCGCCTCGCTGCGCAGGAACCCAACGTTGCCGTCGTTCTGCTCCATCGTGGTCGGATCATCCGCGCTGTTCACCAGCGGCGGCGAGAGCGCGCGGTATGCGGCTTCCAAGCCCCGCTCGTCGAAGTGACACGTGCCGACCTGGACGTTGTGCGCGAAGGCCTTCGCAGGCTCGGAGAGATACGGCGTAATTACTCGCGGCGACGCGCCGTCGACGGGGAAGAACCGTCCATGCTCGCCGCCACCCGCGCCACCCGGACACTTGGGATCGTCAATCGCGTCGATGCCCGTCGTCGTCACCGCGATCCGGTAGTCGATACCGGACGCAACCGCGCCCTCCACGAACGCGTTGAAGTTGTTCGCCAGCCCCTTCTGCTCCTCGTCCATCGATCCGGAGTTGTCGACGACGAAGAGCACGTCGACCTTCTCTTCGGAGCGAATCTCGAAGACGTCCTCTTCCCAGTCGAGCACCGACGCGCGACCAGAGAGTCCAGCGGTCAAGGTCAGTCCGCTCGCCAGCTCCACGCGCAGCGCCGCGGAGTCAGGACCGGCCACGGCGGGCGAGTACGAAACATTGATGGTGCTCCGACCGAACGCGGGCACGTGGAGGGGCAGTGGCGCATTGGTCACCGCGAACGCAGCGGACGTCGAGGACCCAATGGTCAGGCTCTCCACCGTCGCGCCGAGTCCACAGTCGTTCTTGATCACCAGAGCCCTTGAACGGCTGCTGCACGAGAGCTTGCCCGCGCCGAAGGCCAACGTCGCCGGCTCCAAGCTCACGCAGCTGGTCGCGCCGGTGCCGTCCGCCAACACGGTGAAGTAGCGAAGCACCGGGTTGGTGTGGTTCACGAAACCTTGAACCAACGCGGACGCGGCCCCCGAGGCGCTCGGGCGGAACGTCACCGGCAGCACGACGTTCGCACCACCGGCCACCAGCTGTGGAGGAAGGGGCGCGACTTGGAAGGCGCTGTCACTTCCGTCCACCGTGCCAAAGCCAGCGAGGTAACAATCCGTCGTGCCGTTATTGGTGAAGATCGCGGACAGCGTCACCGCGGACATCAGCGGCACGAAACCAAAGTCCAACGACGCAGGACGCAGGCTGTAGTTGCACGGCGCGAAGGCCTTCGACTGACCGACCAGCGCCACCACGTGCGTCTCAGTGCGCGTTCCCGCGGTGACCGACAAGGTCATCGTGCCCGCGCTGCTGAGAACGTTAGGCTTCGGCGTGAAGACAACGCTGAGCTTGGCGGTCTCGCCGCTGAGCAGCTTGCGCGGCGACGCATCCGGCACGGAGAAGAAGCCGCCGAGCGCGATCTGCGTGGTCGCGCCATTGAAGCTCACGTCGGTCGCGCAGGCGTTGGTGACCTCGACCGGCAGCGACACGGTCATCCCCTGCGGCACGGTCGAGAAGTCGAGCGTCGAAGGGTTGACGCTGATACACGGCTTGCCGCCTTCGCCCAGCACGCGAATCTTCGGCGCCGCGGCGGTTCCTCCGCTGAAACGGAAACCGAGCAGCCCAGTACGCGCGGCTCCCGGCACTTTCGGCGCGAAAGCGACAGACAGGCTCACGCTCTTGCCTGGAGCCAGCGTCAAACCAGCGGAAGGCGCATCCGCATTGAGCGCGAACGCTCCATCCGCGGAGGTGAGATCAATGCCCTCCAGCTTGAAGGTCTCGTCGCCGCGGTTGGTGACAGTCACCGTCTCCGAGCGCTTCTTGCCCAGCTCCACGCGCCCAAAGTTGAGCTGTACCGGCGTCACCTCCAACGTGGAGGCGATCGCGGATCCCGCGAGCTCAACTTGCGTCGCGGAACAGCTGGGGCAAACGGTGGCGGCGACCGACGCCAGGCTTCCGCCGAGCTGACCGGGGTTGAAGGTCACCGGCACGGACGCTTCCTGGTTGGGCAACAACATCACCGGCCCGCTGCGATCGATCTCGTACGACGCGGGATCATCACCCTGCAGCGCCAGGGTCACCGAGGTCTTAAACGCAGTGAGGTTCTTCAATCGCAACGTCTGCGCGCGCTGCTCGCCCAGCGGCACTTCGCCGAAGTCCAAGCGTTGCTCGGCGAACGCGATCGCGGGGAACCCGGCCTCAGCCTCCAACGGCAACGCCACTTCCGAGTTGGAGTCGAACTTCAGCTGCACGATCCCGTTCGCGGCGCCTTCAGAGACGGGCTTGTAGAGCACGGAGACAGTGCGCGATTCACCGGCGGCGAGCGTGAGTGGAAGATCCGCGGCCAGCGTCACCCCCGCGGGCGCGTCGATCGCTTGCAGCGTCACGGAGAAGCGGGACCAATTGGAGAGCTGCAGCGGAATCGCGATGCTGCTGCCTACCGCGACCTTGTCGAAATCCAAGCGCTCCGGAAGCACATTCAGCTCTGCTTGGGTCGAGCGCGCGGAGCGATCTCCGCAGCCCAGCCCGAACACCATGCCCACCACCAGCACCGCAACCGCCGCTGCCCTTCGAATCGTCACTTGACCCTGCCCTCCCATCGACGTGCATCGTCCGACGATGAACGTGAGGGGAAGAAAGGCCCGGCTTCGTGCGACGCCTTACACTTCCTCCGCGCGCGCACGGATTCACGGAGGGCTGGATCACCAACGGGCGGGCGTTTCTGGGCGACGCTGTGGGCGGGAACGCTGCGCACCCCGCGCAGCGTTCCCGCCCTCAGCGTTTGGTCCGCCTCCGGCTCCGCCTTCTCCAAGGAGCGTGGCAGGTACAACTTCAGTGTGGTGCCACGACCCGCTTCGCCCTCGATCTCCAACCTGGCCACCGGACTGGTGAACCAAGCCGTGCACCATGGACAACCCCAGGCCCCATGTACGGGTTGGGGAGCTTTGCCTTTGACGAGCGGCAGTGACCGACCGGAATTATACTGCCGGCATCATGTCGAAAGCTGCGGTTTGGAAAGATCACCCTCTGCTCGCGCAACTGGGGCAGCGGGTGCGCGCGAAGCGACAGGAGCAAGGCGCAACCATCAAGGCGCTGGCGACCGAAGCCGGAATCTCCGAGCGGTTTCTCGCGGAGCTTGAAGCAGGCCGCGCGAACATCTCAGTCGTGAACTTGGCGCAGGTCGCGCAGGTGCTCGCCGTCCCCATGGCGTGGTTGCTGGAAGGAACGGGGGAGGCGGTCGAGCCCACCACGCGTCACACGCTGGCGCTGCTGGGGCTGCGCGGCGCGGGAAAGAGCACCCTCGGCAAGCTGCTCGCGGACAAGCTCAGCCTCGCGTTCTTCGAATTGGATCGCCTCGCGGAGCAAGAGACCGGCATGCAGCTGGCGGAGATCTTCGCGGTGCATGGCGAAGAGTACTTCCGCCGAGTGGAGCTCTCCGCGCTCAAGCGCTTCCTCGCGGAGCCGCGGCCCGCGGTGCTGGCCACCGGTGGAGGCGTGGTGAATTCGGCCGAAGCGTTTCACTTGCTGCTGGCCCGCACCCACACGATCTGGTTGAAGGCCACGCCGGAAGAGCACTGGCAGCGCGTGGTCGCGCAGGGGGACTTGCGTCCCATGCAGAGTCGGCCGCAAGCGATGACGGAGCTGCGACGGCGGCTGAAAGAACGCGAGCCGCTCTACGCGCAGGCCTCACACATTTGCTCGACGACGGATCGCAGCACGGAGTCGATGGTTACCGTGTGGGCCATGCGCTTCGGACCTCGTGATTTAATGCGGCCTTGCCATAAAGTTCGTAATTTAAGCAAAGCTTAACCGTACGCGGCGCGATCGGCCGAGCGCCGAACGGCCGCCGCGCGCTGAGGGTCCGGCTGTCGAGCAGGTTGCGGACGTTCAGATAGATCTTCGCGTGGCGGAACGGCATCACCGCCGCGGTCGCATCGAAGGTGAGCTGGGCGTCAGTCAGCAGACCCGCGGGAGCGACGCCCTGCCCCGCGACCTCGCGCATCGCGCCCATGTAGATGGCGGCGACGTCCAAGCTGAAGCGCTCGTGACCAATGCCCGCGTTCGCCACCAGCTGGTGCTGCGGCACGTACGGCAGCTCGTCGCCCGCGCGGACTCTGCCGAACTGCGGATCCGGAGACGTGAAGCTCTCGAGGAGCCGAGTGCGCGTCCACGTGTACGCCAATGACAGCGGCGCGTTGAAGCTGCCGAGGCGGAGGTTCTTCTCGCCATAGACCTCCACGCCATAGATGCGCGCGCTCCCCACGGAGAACTGTTGGTCCAGTGTGGCCTTGGTCACGCAGCCGTTCGACTCCGTGCAGAGATCAGTAAGGTTGGAGTAGTTGTTGAAGAAGCCGATCGCCTCCAGCCGCTCCCCGGGCCGTGACCAGCGCGCGCCGCCTTCGAAGTTCACGCTCGACTCGGGCAGAGCGTTTCCCGAGCCCGGAGCAGGAGGTGTGAAGCCGCGGTGCACGCCGGCGAAGATGCCGAAAGGCCGCGCCAGCTGCAGGTTCGCGCCGAGACCTGGAAGCACCGCCACCACCGAGCCATAGCTTTGAGTGAATTCGAGTCGATCGTTCGTCTTGGATCGAATGATCTCCACGCGCGCGCCCGGGGTCAGCGTGAGCCTCCCCACGTTCAGCGCATCCAACGCGTGCAGCGCCACCGCGTGAGTGGAATCGCGGTTGCTCACGGTGGTCAGCGTGGGCCGGTCCGCGAACACAAGGTGGCCACTCTCCATCCGGAACGCGTCTTCAACGTGAACACGATCGATCGAGTCGAAGTGGTAGCGCGCGCCCAACTCGAGGTTGTTGGTGACCGGGCCCGCTCGCAGCGGCGCACGCGCCACCGACTGAATGCCTTGCGAGACGAACACCCGATGATTCGGGCCAATCCAGATCTGATCATCCGTCCCAGTGCTGTCTTCCTCTCCGCGCAGCACACTCGCCAGCACCGCGTTGCGCGACGAGGTCGGATCCGCCAACACGTCCGCCACCGCCGCGCCTCCCAGGCGGTTCACCTTGCGCCAGGTCCGATCAAAATCATTTCGGTACGCGCTGCTGGTGATCACCCACGGTCCCGCACGCAGCTCGTGGCGAAGCACCGCCTCGGTGCGGTGCCACTGCATGTGGTCCAGTCCGCTTGCGGCGTACCGGCGCAGTGGATTCGCGCGAAAGTCCGCGTCGGAGAGTCCAAGGTACGTCTCGTTGGCGCTCTCCGTGGCGTAGCCCAACTTGAGCTCCAGCTTCTGGTTGTCGGTCAAAATCCGGCGAACCTTGAGCATCCACTCGTTCTTCGCGAAGCCGGTGTCCCCGCCGCCGTCCAGCTGCTTGAAGCCGTTGCTGCGCAGGTGCACGCCTTCAAGCACGAAGCTCGTCTTGCCGAGGGTGTTGCCGTAGTAGACGTGGCCTTTGCCGTACCAGTACTGACCGCCCGCCACGTCGATGCCCAGCTCTTCTACGCCCTTGAAGCCACGGGTGATCAGCTCCACCGAACCGCCCACGGTGTTCGGCCCGTGCACGACGGCCGAAGGTCCCTTGAGCACGCGCACCGACTGCATGCGGGTGATCAACGGGAAGTAGTACGCCGCCGGCGCGGAGTAAGGCGCGGGCCCAAAGAGCACGCCGTCTTCGAGCAGCGTCACCTTCTTGCTGCGATCCGAATTCGCGCCGCGCAGACCCACGTTCGGACGCAGACCGAAACCGTCCTCGCCGCGCGCGTAGACACCGGGGGCGCTGATCAGAACTTGAACGGGATCGTCGTGCTCGAAGCGGGTGAGCTTCTGTTCCTTGATGAGCAGCAGCGAGCCGCTGGTCGCGGTCTCCGGCGTCCCCACCACCACCGTCTCCAGGAGGATCTCGTTCGTCGAGGTACCCGCGTCGGCGCCCGCCGGTTTAGC
>JBQTKE010000005.1:0-10719 GCA_052386435.1 Myxococcaceae bacterium | reverse complement strand
CTCCTCCGAGGCGTTTCTCCCTCGAAGGCGCTGATCGAGAAGACGTTCCCGGAGAACCTCTACTTCGCTTACCGCGAGACCAACCGGAAGCTGCAGTATCACATTGAAGATTGGGACTTCCGCCAGGCCAAGCCGGAGCTTCTCACCCAGCGTCAGCGCGATCTGATGCACACCGTGGCGTTGGGCGAGACCAGTGGCGCGGCCGTGGGAGACGGCTTCTTGCGCTCTTTCCGCACCATGCCGGAGCTGGCCGCTTTCTTCGGGACCTGGTTCGTCGAAGAGCTCAACCACTTCTTCGGCTACCACTTCTATCTGGAGATCATGGGCGAGCGCTGGCCAGACGAGAAAGGGCTCGACGTCGCGCGGGTGGAGTTCGAGCCGTACTCCAAAGACCCCTACGAGGTCGCCGCCTGCAACATGTATCAAGAGCTGCTCGGCTACCTGATTTATCGCCAGTTCGGGAAACAGGTCCGCGATCCTTTTCTCTCGAAGATGCTGACCCAGTTCGCCAAGGATGAGCTGCGTCACTACAAGTTTTATCAAAACGTGGTGGCTCGGAAGATTCAGCAGGACCCGGATTTCCGCGCGGTGGTGCTCAAGACGTTTCTCAAGGCGACCAGCCCGTTCAACCAGATGCCGGGCGGCGTGAACGACGTCATCAACAACCTCAAAAAGGGCAGCTTCTACTTCCGCAAAGCCGAGTTCGACTTCTTCCTCGACCAGGTGGAGTTCCTGATCGGCGACCGGATGGAGACCTTCTTCGCTTGGTTCTTCAAGGACCTGCTGCCCGAGTGCGAAACCTGCGACAAGCAGCCGTACCTCTGCGAGTGCGAAGTGTTGGAGCCGAACGCCAAGCCAGTAGGCAAGCCCGCCCAGCCCAGCACCCTGTGGCACCCGCCAGCGAACATGCAGGCGGCGTAGCAGCGCGCCAGGAAAAACGGTGCTAGACGTGTAGGGCAGTTGTTAAACGATACATTTCATTGAAACGGGGGCGACCTGGTTTCGACGGGGGCATAGACGTCTTAGATGCGTGCCGAGCGTGCTCTTGAGCTCGTAAATTCATGAGAGCAAAAACACAAAAGCCAACTCCAATGTGGAAGTTGACTACGCAGTTGCTGCCTAAGAACAGCTAACTGCTCGGTTCGCCCGCTCTCGGCCCGTGGGGCGGGGGTGAACCGTCATAATGCGGGCTGGCCTCGAGGGTGTCTGGACCTGAAGAGGCGAGAGCTGACCCAGAACAGGTCCCGCGAAATCTTGTCCGTGGGAGTTCGAGGGACCTAAATCAAATTACGGACTACGCACGTAGGATCGAACGACAGAAGGCTTTCGGACGCGGGTTCGATTCCCGCCGCCTCCATGCTGTAAGTTGTTGAAATTAAAGATGGATTTGGAAGTGCGTCAACGAACTCCCTGACGAGGTCCCTGACTGCGGGACTGGGCCTGGCCGGCATTGGGGCGGTGACGCCGTCTCAGCGACCGATGCAGTACGCCCGGTGACGCTTGCCCCGGCGCACAAGAAGTGGGCTCCTTCATGCCGCCGGGGAGCACCCTCGGCTTCGGTGCTGAACACGCGCCTGCGCCAGCAGGACGCGCAGCGGCTGCTTCCCGGAAGGGCTCCGTGCGTAACGCCGCGTGCGACCTTCACGATAGGCAGATGCTCCACACCGTCTCCGCAGTGCGTTTCCCGATGCCGGGCATCATGACGAGGAGGTTGAGCGCGCGGGTCTTGTCCCGGGCGGCGAAGGCGACCTCAAGATCATCAAGCGCGCCAGCCTCGACGGCTTTCATCAACTCTTGCAACCTGCTGGCGAGATTCCCGGTCAAGAGTCCGCGGTTGTAGCCGGCCTCGGCGAGCGCGACGGTCAGGGCCGCGATGTCAGTGGCGACAACGTGGGCGGGGTCTGTCAGTCGGGCATCGCGCAGAGCCGGGAGGACCGCCCAGACCTTGTCCAAGCGGTAACCCGCGACAGCAAGAATCCCGAGTACCAAAGCTTCGATGCGTTCAGGAGCGAGCTTCACGGGCGCTACTCCGACTGGTGCCCGAGAATCACGTCCAACTCCGACCGGAAGCCCACAAGGTCACCTGCCCGCATCTTTTGAAAGAACGCGTTAAAGCTCTTCGGCGTTAGAAAATTGAGCTGGTAACGCGTCTCGTTGCCGCTCTTCTCGAGCCAGCTGTTGACCCGCTGGAAATGCGCAAGCGCGTATTCGTGCTTTCGGCGGCTCTCTACGGACGGGTCAGAAAGTTCCTCGTCACCCTTAACCTCGACGACGAAAATCCATGTCCCCTTCTTCAGGAAGAAGTCCGGGCTAAACTCACCTCGCTTCTGGTGTTCTCCCTTTCTCCAGGCGTACTCAATCCAGTAGAAACGCTGATTCACGTTCTTGAGCCACGCGTCAACGGCCTGCGCATTCTCCGGCTCGAAGAGGTTACGCACGAATCGCCTCTCCGGCTGAGCATCGGTGATGACTAAGTTGAGCGGGGTCTTGAAGTTGACCGTGGATTCGATTTTCACGGCGCCCGCCTTGAATTGTCCGTCGGGGTCAGCGATCTCGGCGAAGAACTCCCGCTGAACATCGACGAGGCTGTTCACGGACTCAGGACCATGGAAGACAGTTCGGTCCCCGCGGCGAAGCTCCGCAGCGCTGCAGCTCTCAGCCTGTCGCTCTCGAGTGTTCAGAGTTACGAGGGCGTTGGGTCGAAGTCGGTAGACGACCCGCTTCGCCTTCTTGCGATGGAGCGTCCCGAGGGCAGCGAGGAATCGCTGGCGATTGTCTTCGGTGATCCGACCGGATCTGATGTTTGCCCGCTTGAGTGACGCGAGGACGATCTCTCGGCAGCGGTCGAGGGGGAGCTTCTTTGAGTATGTGGTCGGTTCCTCGGAGTCGCGCGATTCCTCGTCGACTGACTGAAGTCTGCGAAACATCAGCTGCGCAACTTCATCAACTGCGTACGTCTTGCGCTCGATGGTTGTCCTGTAGGTGATCTGTCGCTCGCTGACGGCTCGGTTGAACTTGATCGCGACCTCTTCCTCTTCAACCTGCGTTGGAAGGTCGACGAATCCTTCCCGGAGCAGGTTGTACTCACCTCGCTTCGTGAACTCGCTCGTGTTTTCGTCGCGCGAGTAGTCGAGGGTGTGCAGCTCGAAGTTGTACTTGGACTTCTCGAGCGCTGTTGAAGAAATACGGCGCTCGATCTCGAGCACCTCGTTGACGAGGTGTCGAATGCTGCCAGACCAACGATCGTGATTAAAGACGGTGACAACGGGCGGCTCGCCGTTCCAGTCGTCCGGGACACGCAGGCCGCGGCCGAGCACCTGGGCAATGAGCAACTTGCTGTTGAACGCCCGCTCCTCGTGCGGCACGATCTGGAACACGTTCTTCACGTCCCAGCCTTCGGTGAGCATCGAGACGGAAAGAATCCATTCTACTTTGCTCGAGTTGGAATCAACATTACGGAGCGTTGCGAGATTCGCCTGGTGCTCTTTGGCAGACGTAACAACGCTCACCGCTGCTTCAACGTCCTCCGGCGACAGCTTCCCCCACTCCCGCAGGAAGTCCCGCAACTCCTCGGCAACGCGCTTGCAGTCAGCGATGCCCTTCGTGATGATGACGGTGAGGGGCTTTAGCTTTCGAGGGCGAAGGCGCTTTTTCCAGTCCTGATGCCGGTTGAAGATGAGCTGCCACTTCTCCTCCGGATTCGTCGTCTCCGGCATCTCCGCCACGTACTCGATCTGCTTGACCCTGCGCTCCTCGATTGCCTGGCGCAACGAGTACCGGCTGATCACATCCGCAAAGTAGTCATCGCCGACGTAGCAGGTGCCTGATACCCCCACGACCATCCGGAATCCGAATGCCGGGTCGCACAGGAAGTTCTTCCATTCCTTGAACTTTGCTCCCGCTTCATTCGCGACATGGTGGAACTCGTCGCACAGGACGGCAGTGCGCTCTCCCTTTCCTTTGAGACTGTCCGCGATCGAGGACCGAACGTGCGAGAGAACGGCATGGAAGTTCTCGACGCAGATCGAACCATCCGTTAGCGACTGCGTCGCATCCAGAATTGTCGGCACTCTGACCCGCGCGTCCCGCGGCAAGAGGTCCCGAAGTTCGCCACGTCCCGCGAGTTCGCGAAATTTCTCGAGGAGTCCTGCCTCGATTGTTGTTGACGGGCAAAGCACCAGCACACGATCTACGTGGCCTTGCGCGAGGAGAATCGCGCTCAGACCAAAGAGGACGTAGCTCTTGCCGGTGCCCGTCGCCAGATCGATGGAGCAGGATAGAAGATCGGGCAGCTGAAGGTGCCGCTCCATGCCGGCGAACGAGCCGTAGCGCTGCTGGAGATCGTCGCTTTGGTCGAAGTTCGTGCGAGCAAGGTCGCGCAGGCACCCATACTTCCCGCCCAGGAGATACCGGAGCGTCGTGCGCAGCGCGTCCTTCTGGTACTCGCGCGTCCCGCAGAGTTCGTCAACGTACCCCTCGAACCGATTTTCGTTCCAGCGAGCGGGATCCACGTCCGTGCTGACCCGCAGAACCAGATCCTCGTTTTTGAACGCCCTTCGATCGGCGCGTGGTGGCATCGTTGCGCGGTGACTCAGCGGAGAGCTTCCTCGTGGAGACTGCGAACTCGTTTCGGGGAATCACAACCCGTGCTTCATTCCCATACGTGTCGATGAAGACGGCCATCATCCGTTCGCCAAGCTTCTCGAACGGAAACCGCAACTCCCATCCATCGTCGGCGATCTGACCAGCGTACAGAACTTCGTCAAGATCGAAGATCTGATTCTTCTCCTCAAAGTCCAGGTCGAGCATCACCATCGACAGCGACTCCATCCCATCCTTCCGTTCAGGATCTCGAAGGATGGCCTCGCTCCGGAAGCTCGTGATGCGGACGATGGCTGTCCGCTCTCGGGCGTTCTTCGCGTCGACGCGGCACTCGATGGTGACTTCGGGCGTTCTGATGAAGTCGAATCCGACGGCCTCCACCGTCTCGTTGACCGCCAGCTCGTCCGATGGCTGTTTCAGAGCCGTGAAGGCGCGGGAGTGGAGTTCGCTGATGATGGAGTAGGGAATCCGCAGCGCGTAGTAGCGGACGCCTTCGAGATCGATGAAGTCCTGCTGGAAGTCGAAAGTCATCGCCGGAGCGATGATGAACATTTTGGTTCCAACGCGAGAACCGAGCGCCTCATGCAGGCTCTCTATCGTCTGTTCGTCGACTCGAGCGTCCTTTTGCTTCAGGTGATTGAAGACGAGGACGCTTGCACCTTTGAGGCGGCCGTCGAGCCTGATGCCGCCAACCGTATGGGGTTCGTCGCGGCATTGGAAGAGCTGAAGCGCGAAGAATCGCCATTCCTCCCAAGGCAGCTCGCGCAGCTTCGAGAAGTCGTAGAGTCCGGCGTTGTAGAGCGTGAACGGCTTCGGGGTTAACGCTGCGCCAGTGTTGCCGACCTCCTTTTTGAGGGAGAGAAGCCGCTTCTGGATCGTGTAGATGGACAGCTTGCCGCAATCTATTCCTATCCACCGTCGGCCCAGTTTCTCGGCGACGGCGAGCGTCGTACCCGAGCCGGCGAAGGCATCGAGGACCAGATCTCCTGGCTGGGACGAGCACAGCAGGATCCTCTCGAGAAGCTTCTCGGGCTTCTGCGTCGGATAGGAGAGGCTTTCGTTGCCCTGGTGGATGCCACGCAGCATCGGGATGTCGTCCCACCAATCCTGGATGGGTACTCCCTTCGACTCGTCGAGGTAGCGCTTGACGTAGGCAACGCCCGTCGAGCTGTATGCGAGCCGATTCTCGCGCTCGAGTTCCTTCATCCGCTCGGGGCTGAAGCGCCAGTATCGCTTCACGCCATTCCACTCGAAGTAGGGATTGCCTTTGATAGCGCCGCCCGGGCCGCTCGCGTCGCCCATGTTGTACCGACGCCCGGTTCCCTCCTCGACGTGGCGATACCACTTGTCGATGGTCGATTGCGGTAGCTCGGTGAAAATCCCGTTCAGCTTCGCGGCACCACTCTTCACATAGTAGAAGATGGTGTCGTACACGCGTCCGTAATGCGTGGCACCCTGGGAAACATCGCTGTGGGCATCACTCCGCTTCCATGCGATGGCATTTCGGAAATTCTGCTCGCCGAAGATCTCATCGAGGAGAACCTTCGCATAGTGCGCCCGCCGGTTGTCGAGGTGCAGGTAGAAGCTGCCATCGTCCGCAAGGACTTCACGCAACAGGATGATGCGCTTTCGCAAGAACTCGAGGAAGTCAGCGCCCGCGACCTTGTCTTGATACGCCTTCTGCTGCTGTCGGCCGGCGAAGTCGCGCATAGTCGCGAACGGGGGATCGATGTAGACCAGTTTCACGCCTGGAGTGCCATCGGCACTCGACAGCTGGCCGCGTCGTTTCCGCTCGACCAGCGCCTTCAGGGCTTGGAGGTTGTCCCCGAACAGCAACAGATTGGTCGCTTCCGCTGGACGGCTTCCGTTGCCGAATGTCCGGACGGGTTGCAGAGGAACAGCGATCGTTTCGGCAACGATCTCCTCGGCTCGCTCTTTGCCTTGATAGGTCAGCTCGTACTCTCGTCGCTCCGGTGGGAACAGTATTCGAGCCCATTCGGTCGACAGAGCCGAACCCTGCTGAAGCAAACGGATGAGTTCGTTGCGCTGCTCAGGCGTCATCATTCGCCCCACCCCAAGGGCGGGCGATTCTTACTCGACGGGGCTGACACGGCGAGCGCAATTCCGACGGGCTGAGACGGGCTGAGCCGGGTCTGGGGCGGGTCGACCCTGCGATCCCCGCGTTCGGGGGCAAGAACCTGGTTCTCGGAGGCCGCCGCTCGTTCGCTCGGCGCGCGTGCGCAGGCCCTACAGCCGTCGTACGGCGGAACGCTACTGCGACGCTCTCCCTCCACCTGTTACTTCAGCGCTGATCGAGCGCTCGGGACGAGCGCAAGCGCGACCAGTCCGAGCGCACTTGCCCACAACTCCGGAGTCTCGAAGAAGTGTTGAAGCGGGTAGCGGCGTGGATCCCATTGGTCCCAGTGGAGATAGGCTTGTTCGCCGAGGACACGCAGATGGAAGCAGCCGTTCCCGCGTTCCTTTCGGTAATGCCGACCGCCGCGGAGGCCACCTGAGACTTGGTAGTGGCCGGAGTTCAGAAGTTCGAGGATCTCGGCCTTGCTGAGCTCAATGTCGACTTGAGCCTTGACATTCTCGAGGCGGTCCTCCGCCGAAGGCCGGTAGCTCCATGCGAAGCAGTGGATGACCGACCCTGGGGTGAAGTTCTGAGACGGCATCATGTACGTCGCCCCTTATCAGCGTCGGCGCCTATGGCTGCGCCCGCTGCTGCGGCGAGTCCTGCGCAGACGGCCAGGCCGAACGGCGTCAGTGCGAGGAACGCACCTGCAAGCGCCCCGAGCCCTCCGCCGATCGCTCCTCCCCTGACCGCGCCTTCATTCCGCCTCGGTGTCGGAATAGGGATACCGGCCACCGTAACCACTGCAGTTCCGTCTTTGGTCGCTTTCACGATGCCGCTCATGGAATGCCTCCGGCGAAGGACACGGCAGCAGACGCTGGCACGCGAATGAAGGCGCCTTCAGGAATATTATTCTAGGTCGCTGGACTTTTCTGTCAAGCAGCCGCAATGTGGACTATGCCCTCTCATTCTGACAGTGCGACGTGGCTCCGGTGACCCCATCCAAAGTCGAGGAGAGTCAGGTGTTTGGCCTCGTGCTCGGGACGGTCGTCGGCCGTCTGCGCGAGCAACGAGGGTGGACTCAATCGATGCTAGCGGAAAAGGTCGGGGTTTCGCAGCCGGTGATGAGTCGGATAGAGGCGGGCAAGGCGCAGCCGGACGCCTTCATGTACGGCCGGATCGCCGCGGCTTTGGGGCTCCAGGTTCACGACCTCGAGCGCCAAGTCCGAGAGGGGATGGATCGAACGAAGCGAGCGGCGGAGGCCGTTACAGGCAAGAAGCCGTGGGAAGAGGCGTTAGGGCTCGCGGGCGCAGTTGGTCTTGTCGGCCTGATTGCATTCGCGGTGGCCGCGATGCTTGGCGATGAGCCCGACGGAGGCGGCGGTAAAGCGAAAGGGCGGCCTCCGAAAAAATGACTCCAGACTGCCGGCTCTGACGAGGGTGAGCGACCGTTCGGGCCGAGGCATTTGCGAGGGGAAGTCACGGCGGTCCAGCGTGAGCGGCCACTCGGCTCTCGTCAGCGACGAATTGCCGCTCGTAGCTTTGCTCAAGGGCAGGCGGTGGGGTGCCCCTGACCTTGAGTCCGCGCGCCTCCATCCATTGCCGAACCCGCGCAATCTGACGTCCTCGGCCTCGATCGAGGCGGCGCAACTGGGCCCGAATCAGCGGACGACCTCGAAGGGCGAGGAACCCTGAGCACCACCCCGAGGGGCGGTCCTCGCGTGCTGCTCGTCGACCAATGGCGATGGTTGCGAGCCGACTCGCGAGGCGCCGCAGGACAGCATCCGGATCGAGTCCCGGAGTCCCCAACCGGGAGTGCGCAGACAGGAGAGAAAGAAGGGTGTCGGCTTCTTCTGCCTGTCTCCGCAGATGCTTCGCGATCGATGAAGGGCGGATGCGACCGAGGCCGTCGTGGCGCAGTTGATAGCCGACGAAAGAAACCCAGGGGACGGAGGCGGGGGTCGTCCCGCTCTTCTCCCAAGCGTAGGGGAGCCGCGACTTGCCGGTCCAGAACCCGGCGTTGTACTGGCGGACCTCCTGCGGAGGATGAATCGGAAGCCGCAGTGCGCTCACCGCATCACAGTAGCGCTCGAACGCTCGTTCGCATGCAGAGCGATCAGGATGGACGATGATCGTGTCATCGACATACCGGGCGTAGAAGAGATCGGAGTCGTGGTCCTCTCCGAGCACCGCGTGGTCAGCAGGATCGAGAACGAGGTTTGCGATGAGCTGCGAGAGTGCAGCGCCCTGTGCCACGCCGAGGCTCGTCGGTGGGATCGGTTCCCAGATCTCCGCCAACTCGCGCTCGTAAGTGTCGAGGTGTCCGGCCGGGTCGTGACGTGCGAGCCATTCCTTGGCATCCGGCAGTGCCACCGTTCCATGCGAGTACGAGTTGAGGAAGGAGTCGAAGATCGCGAGGGCGCGCGGATCGAGAGGGGCTCCCCATGCTTTCAGCCTCTGGTGGGCTTTCCAGAGGGCGAGGCGAACCCGATGGCCATGCAGGCAATCGAAGAATCCTCGCAGATCGCACTCTGCTACCCAGAGACGATCGGCTCCGTGCTTCGCCCGGTAGGCGCGCAGCGCCTTGAACGCATCATGATGGCTGCGCGCTTCGCCGCTTTGCGTGCTCAGTCCGCCGTACACGTTGTCGGCGAAGATGCCCTCGAACGCGCGGGTCATGTAGCGCGTCACCTGCGACAGGATGATTCGATCGGCGATCTCATAGACCGTTGTTGCGCGGTAGACCCCGGTCGACTTCTCGCGAAGATGGATGCGTGGCCGATTGAGATCCGGGGGACCGTCAAGAGCCCTTCTCCGAATCTCCTCGACCGCTCGCGTGAGCCTCAGCTGCCAGTCAGCTTTCGGCGTGCGCGAGCGCGAGAGTTCAGACCAAACGAGCGCGAACAGGGCACTCTCATCTCGTGGTCGCGGCCAATCGCGTCGCGGCGGGAACAGAGCGTCGAACTCGTCGCGGAGCCTCGGCACCGGGGCGGCGGATGAAAGCCGGCGGAGGGCGTGCTGTGCGCGGCGAACGTCGGCCTGCCGATGCCGATAGCGGCAGAGGCGCCTTAGAATTTCCCGTGCGGAGAAGTGCTCCTCGAACGTGGAGGGCGGGTGAGGTGGTAGCGAAGCTGCACGATGAATGATGTTGCCTTCTTGGCCGGGGGCTCAGGCCTCTCGGCCCGAGATGGCCCACCTTTGTCGGCCGTCTTGGTTGAACACTACGTCCCACCCGCCCTCTCGCAGTGTACGTTCATGGCGCGCGTTGGCAATGCCACCGGTGGTTCGCCGAGGCGGTGGGAGTCCATCGCTGGCGGGGCTTGTGGGGGAGGATCTGGTGCTGCCCCGCGTTCGACCAGACATGCCGTTCCGACATGGGGTGGCCATCAGATCCGATCCACACTGGGGAGGGTGGTCTCGCGCACGGAGACGACCTCACCAGGCAGGGAACGCGGGAGAGGTGTCCGGATCCACCATCGTTCGGCGTCGTGTGCCCTGAGGCCGGCGAGGTGGCTTCCTGCTGCGTCTACTTCCCGCCGTTGAGTCGTGTCCAGCGCTCCTCGACGAACGGTGCCATCGCTCGCACCTGCACGTGGGTGTACCGCTCGGTCGCTTCGGTGTCCTCGTGCCCGAGGAGCTGCGCGATCGCTTTCTGACTGAGGCCCTGGTAGGCGTACGCCGAGCCCGACGTGTGGCGCGCGCCGTGGGAAGAGATGCGGCGGATCCCGGCCTCTTCGCAGAGCCGCGTGAACCAGCGATTGAGCGTGTTGTTCGGGAGCATCCCACCGCTCGGGCCGGGGAATAGGAGCTGGCCCTCGGTCTTTAGCATCCAGACTCGCAGCTCCTCGGCGAGCGCCTTCGGAAGAGGTGCAGCGCGCGCGAGCTTGTTCTTCGGCGTGTTGACCTTCTTCCTCGCGATGGAACGGGCGATCAGGAGCTTTGGTGCGGTGATGTCGAGGTCGCGCTTCTCGAAGGCGCGCAGCTCGCTGAAGCGGCACCCGATGACGAGTTGGGTCAGCAAAGAGTGGTAGGCAAGGGGG
>JBQTKE010000004.1:0-4915 GCA_052386435.1 Myxococcaceae bacterium | reverse complement strand
CGACCATTCGCTCGCAGGTCGTGGAGCTGGATCGACGCAACAAGGAGCTCGACTCCTTTGCCAGCCGCGTCGCCCATGATCTGGTCAGCCCGCTCTCGCCTTTGAAGGGCTACCTCACGCTGATCAAACGCTCCGGTGCCATCCGCGAACAGCCCGTCGCGGAGATGCTGACCCTGGCCGAATCCAGCGCCGGACGCATGGCCGAGCTGATTGAAGCGCTGCTCCGCTTCTGCCGCGCCGGAACGCGTGGAGACACCGCGCTGGGTGAGCTCGACACCGCAGTCACCACGATTCTCCTCGAGGTGGATCAGATCGCCACGAAGGAGAGGGTGAAGCTGGAGCGCGCGATCGACAAGAAAGTCTGGGTGAACTGCCCCGCGCAGTTGCTCCAGTCGATTTCGCAGAACCTGCTCTCCAATGCCGTGAAGTACAGCGCTGGAGGCAACGAGCCAAAGGTCACCGTGCGCGTCTACAAGGAGCGCGCGGAGGCCGTGTTGGAAGTGATCGACAACGGCTGCGGTATGAGCTCCGAATCACAGGGCTCACTCTTCCAGCCGTTCTTCCGCACACCGGAAGCGCGGGGCCTGCCAGGTCACGGACTGGGCTTGGCCACCACCAAGCGTCTTGTCGAGGCCCACGGCGGGACCATCGCCGTTCGGTCCGCGCTCACTGTCGGAACCCACGTGACCGTTCGCTTCCCGCTGATGACGCCGCAAGAGTCCGGCGCGCGGGCAGACGTCACCTCTATCTTGGTGAGAGCGGAGTCCAAGGTCGCCGCGGACCCTGAGCCGGTGCTGCTTCGCGACGTCGCCAACGGCTGACCTCGTTGGCTCTGCCCTAATTCACCGGCACCCCAGGCGAAATAATCCAGTCATCACGTCCTAAGTCGGAATCCGAGCAGGTGTCCCAGCCGGTACACGTGGCCTGCGCCTTCATGCTCCAGGTTGCTTGTCCCAAAGCAAAGGCACAGAGTTCTTCGTCGGTTAGGCTTTGGTGCCTCCCGTGCAAACACGCCCGCACGGAGGCCTGAATGCTCAAATCACCAGAAATCGTCTTGGCCGTCGCAGTGCTTGCGCTCACGGGGTGTCGGGGTGGCGGTGCGGGTGGCGATGACATCGGTCAGGATCCGATCGGAGATGCTGCGGACGCTGGCGACGGATCAGCCGACGGCGGTTCCGCACAGCCGACCACCGTGGTCACCGGGGATGGCGGAACCTCGCCGTTGGTCTGCACCAGCAACGTGCGGTGGAAGACCGGCAACAAGGGCGACGAGACGATGAACCCTGGCACTCCCTGCATTACTTGTCACGATGGCCGCGGAAAAGGGACCAACCTCCTCTTCGCTGGCACCCTCTATCCAACCCTGCACGAGCCCGACGACTGCTTCGGTGTGACAGACGGCGGCGCAGTGGTGGAGGTCACCGACAAGAACGGGAAGGTCGTCACTGCCGCGATCAACGCCTCCGGAAACTTCCTCGCGGGGGACGGGGCGGCGCCCATCGTGTTCCCGGCGAAGGTGAAGGTCATTGCCGGCGCCAAGACGCGGCAGATGATGAGCGAGATTTCGCACGGGGATTGCAATCTCTGCCACACCGCCGCGGGTGCCTTCAATGCTCATGGGCGCGTCATCCTTCCCTGAAGGCTGACCGCCAGAATGGCGTCTCGATTGAAATCGATCGCTACATCACCAAGCCGCCATCGACGTCGACGGTGCGGCCGTTGAAGTAGTCACACTCGAAGATGAACTTCGCGGCGAGCCAGATGTCCTCGGGCACGCCGATGCGGCCGACGGGAATCGCGGCGACCAGCGCGTCACGGGCCTTCTGGTTCATGCCCTGAGTCATGGGGGTCTCGATCATTCCCGGAGCGATCGCGCCGACGCGGATGCCGAACGGCGCGAACTCGCGCGCCCAGGTCACGGTGTTGGCGGCGAGCGCGGCCTTCGCTGAGACGTAGTTGGACTGGCCGCGGTTGCCGTGCCGAGCGACCGACGACATGTTGATGATCACGCCGGGCTTATTCTTCTTCTCGACCATCTTGGAGACGACTTCGCGGACCATCATCGTCGCGCCGGTGAGGTTGACCCCGATGACCTTGTTCCAATCGTCCAGGCTCAGCTTCTTGATCTCGCCCGTCGCCCGGTCCTGCTTGACCAAGAGCCCGTCGCGCAAGATTCCCGCGTTGTTGATCAACCCGTTGAGGCCGCCCATCGCGTCACAGGCCCAGGCGACGAAGGCGCTCGCGTCGGTCTCGCTGGACACGTCCAGCTTGCGGCGGTGGATCCCCTGAGGCAGCTCCGCCAGCACCGCTTCGTTGACGTCACCCACCCCGACCTGCGCGCCGGCCTCGTGAAGCTTCCGTGCGAAGTATGCGCCCATGCCTTGCGCGCCACCGGTGACGATCACTTTCAAGTCTTTGAGTTGCATAAGCTCATCCTCATCAGGGGAAAACAGCGCTCGGCTCCTATCACCGAGCCTCCCCCTTGAGATCTGCAAAATCGTGGCGCAAGGTGTCCCCCCTCGCTTGAGGTCCACACCCCGCCCATGAAATCCGTTCGCATCCTTGTCGTTGACGACGACCCGCACGCGCGGGACCTGTTGCGGCGTCTGCTGGGACAACTCGGGACGGTGGTCGACGCCGCAGACGCCTCCAGCGCGGAGAAGATCCTCGCGGACGCGAACCCCGTGGACCTGGTCATCTCCGACATGGCGATGCCGGACGCGAACGACGGCATCCGTGTGCTCACCGCCAGCAAGGCCCATCAGCCGGACACGCCGGTGGTGATCATCACCGCGTTCGGAAACATCGAGGGCGCACTGGACACGATTCAAAAAGGCGCGTTCGACTACCTCTCCAAGCCGTTCGACGTCGACGCGATCGTCCGCATCGCGCGCCGAGCATTGGAGCAGCGTCGTCTCGTCGAAGAGAACCGGTCGCTGCGTCAGCAGCAGAAGCAAGGCTCTCTCGTCGGCCGCAGCCCGGCCTTACTGGAGGTCTACAAGCAGGTCGCGCGCGCGGCTTCCACCCATGTTCCCGTCTTGATCACCGGCGAGACCGGCACGGGCAAAGAGCAGGTCGCGCGCTCGTTGCATCAGCGCTCGGAGCGTTCGCAGGCGCCCTTCATCCCTGTGGACTGCGGCGCCATCTCTGAGTCCCTGATGGAGAGCGAGCTCTTCGGTCACGCGAAAGGTGCCTTCACGGGTGCCTCTGGAGCTCGGCGCGGGCTGTTTGAAGAGGCGCACGGCGGCACGCTCTTCCTGGATGAGATCGGCGACGTCGGCCCGAAGATTCAGGCGCAGCTGCTGCGCGCGCTGCAGGAGGGCGAGATTCGGCGCGTCGGCGAGAGCACGGCTGTACAGGTGGACGTGCGCATCGTCACTGCCACCAACAAGGACCTCAAGCAGCTGGTGACCGACGGCAAGTTCCGCGAGGACCTGCTCTATCGACTGGACGTCGTTCACCTCCACTTGCCGCCTCTGCGCGAACGCCGCGAGGACATCCCCGCATTGGTGGAACACTTCGCGTCGCTGCATGCGCGCGGCGGGGTGAGGCCAGTGGTCACCGAAGAAGCGATGGGCCGGCTCGTTCAGTACGACTGGCCCGGCAACGTGCGGCAGCTGGAAAACATCGTGGCGCGGGCGCTCGCGCTCAACGTCACCGGCGTGGTGGGACCGCAGGATTTTCCTGAACCGATTGGCGATGCACCGAAGAAGCTGGCGGGACTCGCCGGCGACCTGCCTTCACTTGCGGAGCTCTCTCGGCGCTACGCCGCGCACGTCCTCCAGCACTGCAGCGGAAACAAGTCCGAGGCCGCACGACTGCTCGAAGTGGACCGCAAGACGCTCTACAAGTTGCTCGACGCCGACGCCGAACCGTCCTGAACAAGGACGGCGCCCGCCCGCTCAGCGCGGTTGGAAGTTACCTTCGGTCGCGCGGCAGGGACCACAGGCGCTCTAGGAGAGCGCCTTCAGCTCTCGCGTCTCTGCGACCGGCGCGAACAGTGCGGGTGACTCCAGCTCGCACAAGTGGTTCGCGGTGAGGCTGACGCCTTCGTAGTTCCAGCTGAAGAGCCCGATGTACCAATCACCCGCGGAGGGTGACTCGACGGTGATTCTCACACCGCGGTTGCCAGGGCCAGTACCCATCTGAAAGTCGTAACCGTGCCGAGCGGGAAGCGCGCCATGACGAACGAAGAGATCGAGTTCTCCCGATGATCCGCTGGCCGACACGACCAAGACGTTCTGTCCTACTGGAACGTGGAAGCGGTAGTAGCGCCAGTACCCGGCTTCCAACTGTAACCCTGTGACCGACTCGCCGTTCGCCAGGGGGAGAACATCCGGCAGCCGCACGCGACTGATCTTCAGAATCGAGCCCAAGGCAACCCTCCTGAAAATCTAGAGACGCGTGTGACTGAGCAAACGTGATGCCGATTCAATGCGCGCTCCGCGTCCTGAACTTCGCGGGGAGCACCTACCTTCAACCCGGGCTTCGCTGCGAGACTTTTTTGACGCGTGCTGTTGAGGACCACCAAGAATGCTCGGTCGCCTGACGTTCAGCCGGCGGGGAATTCCCGAATCAAATACAGGCGAAGAATCGATCTAAACCTCTTCGCTACAGTCCGGTCAGCAGGACGGATCCGCGTCTGTTCACTCCGCAGCGTGTCCTACCTCTTCCCGCACCGTGTCCGACTTGCGGCGCAAACGTTCCAGCGCGCACGATCAAAATTGATCAAGAGGCTGGGCAGGGCGGAATGCCGTGCTATGGCTCCCGGTTTTCTGCGGCCCCTTTTTTTGGAACAGCGATTCGTATGAACAAGCAGCTCGCCACGTTCTCCCTGCTCGCCCTCTGCCTCTGGGCGCCGGCCACCGCTTCGCTCGCAGGCGGCGACCAGACCGCGGTCAGAGATCGGATGCAT
>JBQTKE010000003.1:0-5385 GCA_052386435.1 Myxococcaceae bacterium | reverse complement strand
CTCTTGCCCACCTGGATGTTCTGGATCCAGCCCGCAGTATCAATAACTTGCGTAAACATGCGACTCGCCCCGAGCGCTCCTCTGGCCGGCCACGAAAACTTGCTGCCTAAACGGCGAAACCCGAGTCTGAAGCTGCCGGTCTTTATCTCAACGGCCCAAGAGCCCCAGCTACCTTCGAGCACGCTGTCGACTTCGAGCGGCTCTTCGCGCCAATAGGAAACTTTCTGCCCATCGTTCCACGCATGGGCCAAGCATGCGTTCTCGATCCAGGCCCCCAATGTAGGTTTGGCGCGGCGACTCCGAAGACATACTAGAATAATTATTCGAGTATAAACCGTTAAGCAATCGCCTGCAGCGCTACCGAATCCGTCGCGCGAGCGTGCCCATCAACTCATTCAAGGCGCCCACCAAGGCGCGAGCCAGACCCGGCTTTTCCTTCGCGCTCGAGACGGCGTTCATGACCGCCTCTTCCTGAGCCAGATCCCGGGAGACCAAGCTCGGCGTGTCCGAGCTACACCGACGCGCGCGCGTCTCGCCCGGGAGAAACGCCGCCTGATCAAACTTCCCCGTGAGCACCACACAGTTCACCAGAGTGCTCGTGTCGTACTCCGTCTGGTACTCACGGAGAGAGATGACCAGCCGCTCGGGAGCCTCGTCCATCACCCGAGCCCCACCCTGCTTCAACTGGTCCACCACCAGCTGCCGCAGAAGCCGCGTGAGCGCCGGAGAGTCAAAGAGACTCGTCCGCTCATCCACCACCTGCACCGCGACCAGACGATCCCGAAAGCCCCTGGGCGGCGCCTCCTCCTCGGCACCAGTCGCCACCGAAGCAGAGGAGTCAGCAGCCGCAGGGACCGTGGCACAGCCCAAAGAAATCAAAGGGACCAACAGAACATGCACGCGCATAAGGCCGCGCACTCTGTCACTCAGCGAAGAGATCCGCGAGCGCCGCCAGGTACTCACTGGAGACATCAATCAGCTCCAACCCAGTCTCCGCGGGAACGAAGTTCCGATGATCCGGCGGATTGCTCCAGACCACGTCCGCCTTAACAGGAATCGCGCGACCATCCGGGAGCACCAACTTCCCTTCCAGCTCCGTCATCGGGGGGAGGAGCACCAGACTCTGAATCCTCATCCCCGATGCGGACAGATCCACCACATCCCCAGTCCATCCGTCAGGCAGAAGGAAGGTGAGGTTCTTACGAAGCCGGGGGAGTTTGCGATCCGGGTCGATGCGATGTTCTAACACGCCGGCCGGTGCTTCAGGACATCCGCTCGAACCTACAGCCACGACGACCAACACTCCGGCGCCGTCGTCCTCAGCCACCACCTCTGGGGTTCGACTCTTCGGCGCCTCGCCCGCAGTCATCGGCCGCACCGTGACACTCGGTGGCCAACCCGCAACCGTGGTTGGCGTCGCCGCGCGCCGCGGACCTAATGGGCCATGAGCTCGTCGCGCTCTGAATGGTTTTCCTTGCGACATCAGCGCGGACGACGGACGGGGGCCGGTGTTAGGTTTCACCGCATGAATCTCGTTCACACCCTCAAGAGCCTGTTCCGCGGCATGCCGAAGCTGGTCACTGGCGGAACCCCTTCTGAACGCGCCGGAGATCGTCGCCTGGCCCGGTACCGCTTGGACACCGCGGGCGCCGCAGAGCTCAAAGTCATGTCCCCCGCGTTCACCTTCAACGGGCAGATTCCCAAGAAGTACACGCAAGACGGACTCAACCAGAGCCCGCCTCTGCGCTGGGGTGGCCTGCCTGAGGGCACCCAGTCGTTGGCGCTCGTCGTCGAAGATCCCGACGCCCCCACGCCCGAGCCGTTCGTGCACTGGATGATCGCGGAGCTCGATCCTTCCGTGGAAGGACTCCCCGATGGCATTCAGGCGGAGGGGAATGACGCAGTCATGCAGGGCATCAACTCGACGCTGAAGGTCGGGTACGTCGGTTGCGCGCCGCCGAAGGGAGACGTGGCGCATCGGTACCACTTCCAGCTCTTCGCACTGAACAAGAAGGTCGGGCTCACGCGCAACTTCGGACGGGATGAGCTGTTCCGCGCGGTTCGCGGACATGTTCTCGGCTTCGGGGAGACGGTTGGCATCTACGCGCGACCGGTGTGAAGCGCGCTATCTGAACCAGCGCGCGGAGGGCTCGTCGTCCTTCTCGCGCTCTCGCAGCCGAGCTTCGCTCTCCGTGCGTGAGAACGGTATGGTCGCGGTGTGGTCCTGCTCATCCGGCTTCGACGGAATGCTCAACGGACCGAAGTCTTCCAAGTGACGTCGGTCGGGATCGCCCATCACCGGGGGCAGCCTCTCCTCTTGTTCCGCGCTGAGCTCACTCTGGTCCGCGCCGAACAGCTCCTGCACGCCCGCGAGCTGATTCGCTTCGCCCACGAGCACCTTCGCCAGCTCACACGCATCCGCGAAGCGATCCTCCGGACTCTCCTGCAAGCAGCGATCGACGAGGGGCAAGAACCGCTCATACCCCTCCGGCACCTGCGGCGGCGCAGCCCCCAGCGGAAGGGGCGCATCCATCAACGCCATCAACAGCGCGCCGAGCAGATAGATGTCCGAGCTCTGCGTCGCCCTGGCGAGCTCGCCATGAACCCGCGGATGCAACGGCGTACCTGGGTAACGAACCACGTCCAGACCCGTGATCACCGGCGTCGAGAGACAGCCGCCTTCGAGAAAGATCTTCTGACTGCACAGCGTCCCCATCACCACGCCGGCTTCGTGCAGCATCGCGAGCCCCGGCACCAGCGCCTTGAGAAACGCGTCCAGCATCTCCGGCTTGGGCGCACCCTTCGCGGCGAGCCAATCATCCAGCCACATCCCCTCGCGCTGTTCGAACGCGAGCCACGGCCGACCGTCCGGCAAACGGCCGTGTCCCACCGCCGCGGCGAGCGCGGGATGACGCAACTTGTCCGCATTCTGGGCAGCCGCGGCGAACAGGAGCGGCGCCACCGCGTCCGCCGCGAGCTCCTGCCGCAGAATGTGAATCCGCCGATAGACCGGAAGCTCGACGAGGACCGCGTCGTAGACCTCAGCCAGCGGCTCGTCTGGAAGCCGCGCCATCAAGCGGTATGAGAACCCTGGTTCGAGATCCATGTCGCACCCGTCAGCACGGGAAGGTGCGGAGGGTCGGGCCCAGACGCAACCCCACTGATCACCTTCCAACACTCACTTCGCGGACGCGTCATCCGCCGTCTGAAATCACGACGAACTCCACGCGCCGGTTCCTCTCCCGGCCGCGAATAGTCGTGTTCGGCATGATCGGCCGTTGGTCGCCATAACCCACCGCTTCCAGTCGATCCTCCGCGATCCCTTGATTCACCAGGAAGCGGCGCACGTTGTTGGCGCGACGCTGCGAGAGGTCTAGGTTCTTGGACTTCTTGCCCACCGAGTCGGTGTGACCCTCGACGCGGATCTTCTTCAGCTCCGGGTGAGCGCGCAGCAGCGCGTGCACCTGTTTCAGCAGCGGGAACGACCGCGGCAGAATGATGTCCTTACTCGTGGCGAAGTAGACCTTGTCGAGGACAATGATCTTCTCGCCCTCCAGCTTCACCTTCGCCTTGCCTTGATCCGGGCAGCCGTCTTCGTCGTCCGTCCCGTTCACCACCTCGGGATGATCAGGGCACTTGTCCGCCTCATCCAAAATTCCATCGCGGTCGTTGTCGGGGTCGGGGCAACCGTCCTCATCCTCAAACCCGTCCTTGTCTTCCGCGGAGGTTGGACATTTGTCGACCGAATCGAGGAACCCATCACCGTCCGTGTCTGAAGGAGGCAGCGGCTGTTGATCCGGGCAGCCGTCTTCATCCTCGAAGCCATTCACCGTCTCCGGCTCGTTCGCGCACCTGTCCGCGGCGTCCGGCAGAGCATCTTGATCATTGTCCAGGTCCGGGCAGCCATCGGTGTCTTCGAAGCCGTCGCGATCCTCCGGCTGATTTCGGCAGCGGTCGCGAGCGTCAGCAATTCCGTCGCTGTCCGCGTCACTTTCAACACGCAAGGGACTGAACGCCGGCGTGAACGTAACGCCCGCGAGCACACGGAAGAGCGGATTGCCATACCCGCGCGACAACCCCGTGCCCGCGCCGGCAGTCACGGAGAAGAGCGAGTTGATGCGGTACCGCGCGGCGGCCAGCAGCTCCAGCGGCAGCTCTTCCGGGTCCTGCTCCAGCAACCCCACCGCGCCGGCAAGCGTGGCCTCCACGGCGACCCGCTCGATCACCTGCACCTCGCCACCCAAGGCGTACGCGAGCTCATTGCCCACCTTGAGATTCCGCAGCTGCTGCGGGCGGCGAAGGTTCACGCCCAAATTCACCAGCACGCGCAGGCGCTCCGTCCGCCAAGCGCCCGCGATGCGCGGTTGCGCCCCCACGCCCATCCCTCCGTAAAAGGAATCCGCGCCCCCGCTCGGGAACATCACCGGAACGGCGACGCCCAACTCCAACTGGTCGCGCTTGAGCACCAGCGCCTTCGCGACCAGCCGGATGTCGCCCAGCCCGAAGCGACGCAGATCCACTCCGCCAACCGACGCCGTGGCCGGAGTCGAGGTGAGCCCGCGCTGATACGTGAGCGGAAGCGCCACGGCCAACTCCAGGCGATCGAACAACCCAACGGCGCCCACCACGTCCGTGGTCCACTGGCTGCGAACAATCTGCCCAATGAAGTGATCCGAGCTCGGGTTGATCACGCCCAGCGGCTGATGACCGTAGTTCGTCCAGAGCCCCACCTGCCAGTGCAGGTGCTTGTTCACCGCGGCGCCATGGAGTCCGAGCAAGTCGTCCGAGCTCGGCCCCGGCTTGAACTGCTGCACATCAATCGCAGTGGAGCTGGGCGCCTGAGCGCGCGCGGTCGCCGGAAGAAGGAAGAGCGCGCCTACCAGAAGGAAGAGAACCGGCGGTTGCCTCCGACGCCTCAGCGCGGCGACCGCCAAGACGAGGACCGCGAAGAGCGGTAGCTCGCCGCCAGACGCGTTGCAGCCACGTCCAGCGATCTTCAAATCATCGGCGTTGGAGAGCGGATTCAAGCCCGCGCTCACCTCTTCGCCGTCGTACAGCCCACCCTCGTCAGTGTCCGGATTGTTGGGGTTGGTCTCGCCATCGTCAAACGCGCCGTTGCGGTTGAAGTCCTCACGGCTGTCGGAGAGCCCATCCGCATCCGTGTCCGCGAGCAGCGCGTTGGTCGGGTTGGCGCCCTTCACTTCCAGCCCGTCGTTCAGCCCATCGTCCTCCGTGTCCGCGTTGTTCGGATCCGTGTGGTTCGCGTCGACGCGGCCGTCGCGGTTCGCGTCCTCTTCACCGTCGAGCAGACCGTCGCCATCCGCGACCGCGACCTGCCAATCCGTCGTCGTCGAGGGCTCCTCATCCGGAAGGAAGTTGGGCGAA
>JBQTKE010000002.1:0-5067 GCA_052386435.1 Myxococcaceae bacterium | reverse complement strand
GGCGGGCGCGGCGTTCCCACCTCCGACGGTCTGAAAACCGGTCTTTAGAGGGGCCAGAGTTGGGGTTTCGGGGGCATTGAGGGTATGCACCCGGACGCATGGCACCCTCTGACAAGCTCGAGCCTCTTCGGCAATGCATCGCGGTCCTTGAAGGGTTGGCCGAAGACCGAGGCCCCATTCACGACCTCACCGAAGACGAGCGCAGCGCGCTCTACAAGGCGCTGGGCACCGTGCTCTACCCAGAGCGCGACGGCCGCAGTCGACTGGCGCGTTCGAAGCGCCGCGCGGCGAGGAAGATCGAGAAGGAGCGCGATCGCATCGTCGTGGCTTCGACGCGAATTCGTCAGCTGCGCAAGGCACCCATCTTCGCCGCGCCGCTCTTGCCTGCGACCCACGGAGCACCGACCCAGCCCGCGCGTCTCTTGGAGCACCCGCGCAACTGCTACGTCTGCAAGGTGGAGTACCGCGAGCTTCATCCTTTCTACGACGCGCTCTGCAAGCTCTGCGGAGACTTCAACTACTCGAAGCGTTTTCCGGAAGGTTCGCTCGAAGGTCAGGTGGCGCTGATCACGGGCGCTCGGGTGAAGATCGGCTTCCAGGCCTCACTGATGCTGCTCCGAGCGGGAGCGCGCGTCATCGCGACCACGCGCTTCCCCAACGACGCAGCGATTCGCTACGCGAAGGAGGAAGACTTCGCCCGGTGGAGTGACCGCCTGCAGATCCACGGCCTGGACCTGCGCCACTCGCCCAGCGTTGATCTCTTCGCCCTTCATCTGCAGCGCACCGAATCGCGGCTGGACATCCTTATCAACAACGCCGCGCAGACCGTGCGCCGGCCGCCCGGCTTCTACAGCCACCTTTCAGAGATGGAGTCGCGTCGCCGAACAGCTTTGCCCGTGGCAGCCCGTCAACTGCTCGAAGCGCACGCCCGCTGCGTGGAGGCGCTGAGCCCTGTCGAGGATCGCTCGTCCCAGACGCTCGCCGCCAGTTGGTCGCGGGGCGAGGCCGCCGTAGGCATTCGCGCCTCCGCTGCGCTCTCACAGCTCCCCTACGCCTTCGAACAACAAGGCGAGATCGAAAAGCTCTTCCCCAAGGGCCTGCTCGACGCAGACCTGCAGCAGGTGGACTTGCGAGAGAAAAACACCTGGCGCCTGCGCTTGGCGGAAGTCGATACCGCGGAGCTGCTCGAGGTCTATCTCATCAACGCCGTGGCGCCGTTTATCCTCTGCGGCAAGCTCAAGCCGCTGATGTTGGTTGATCGCTCCAAGCCCGGCCACATCGTAAACGTCTCGGCCATGGAGGGTGTCTTCTCGCGCGGGACGAAGACGGACAAACATCCGCACACCAACATGGCGAAGGCGGCGCTCAACATGATGACGCTGACCTCCGCGCAGGACTACGCGCGCAACAACATCTACATGAACGCGGTGGATACGGGCTGGGTGACGGACGAAGATCCGTTCGCCCACGCTGAACGCAAACAGCAAGAGCTGGATTTTCAGCCGCCGCTCGACATCGTGGATGGCGCCGCGCGGATCGTGGATCCGGTGTTCACCGCGGTCCGCACCGGCGAGAAGATGTGGGGCAACTTCTTCAAGGATTACCGCCCGGCCCAGTGGTGATGCGCAGCTCGCTGGCCGAGGCAACCTTACTCAGCGAGGCTGTCTTCTGTCCCAGTCGTGAGCAGGGTTCCAACTTGGACGTCGGGCTCCACCTCTTCCTGCGCCGGTTGGGTGAGCACGTCGTCCCAGGTTCGGATCTCCTGACGCGAGGCTTCGACACACTCGGGCGGCGGCAGCGCGGGCGCTTGGGTCAGCTCTTCGAAGATGTCCTCGGCGCGCGGCGGCGGCGCTCCCACTGGAGAGCTCACGGGAGCGCTGATCTCCAGCCGCTGCGCATAGGAGTCACTGACCGGAGCCCCGCGCTCCAACTGGTGTTCAATCCAGGCGTAGCTCCCAGCGGCGACAAGACCCATCGCGGCCAAGGCTCCGGCCACCGGCGTCTGCCATCCAGCGCCCTCCGCCTCAAAGCTCTCCAGCAGCGCGCCCATCGTGGGAAAGCGATCCTCAGGATCAATCGAGAGACCAATCTCCAGCGTCCGCCGAACCTGTCGAGACACGCCCGCCTTGCGTGGCACGTGGACGCCGCGCTCCATGGAGAGCAGCAAGTCTTCGCGCGTAAGCCCCGCGTACGGAGGCATCCCGTAAAACGCCTCGTACAGAGCCGAGCAGAAACTGAATTGATCACTGCGTGACGACGACCGCTTCCCCAAGAGCTGCTCGGGAGCCAGCGTCTCCAGAGTCCCCTCGCGCTCAGCATTGGCAAAAGCGTTGGTCAGCCCGAAGCCCGTGACCCAGACATGGCCCCGCTCGCGATCGCCAATGAGGATGCTCTCCGCACGAAATGCGCGGTGCAGCACCCCACCCGCGTGCGCGCCCGCCAAACCACGCGCGGCATGAACGAAGACCTCAAGGATCTCCCCAGGCGTGGGGCTATGCGTGTGCAGCCACTCCAGCCCATTCACCCCGCGCACCACATCCATCACCAGAAAGACGCGGTCGCCCTCGACGCCCACGTCATAGATGGAAACCAGATTCGGATGCCGCAGCCGGCTCAACGCGTGCGCTTCCGTCAGCAAGCTCACCCGAGCATCCGCCGCGTCGCCCTGCGCCGTCGCGGGCAACACGCGCAGCGCCACGTCGCGCGAGCTCTTCGGATCGTGTCCCAGGTACAAAATCTCGGAGCCGCTCCGGCTGATCAGCTCTTTGACTTGGTACCGACCCAGACCACGCGGTCCCGTTGCGGGCAGCGCCGGGTGCTCCTTCGACGAACGCCGACTCAGCGCCGCGACGACGCGACGACAGTGAAGACAATCTTCCAAGTGGTGCACCACGTCGAAGTGCTTCCCCGCTCCCAGCGCGCCGTTGGCAAACTGGAGCAGCTGAGCAGCCTCAGGACAGCGAGCTCTCGGGAGGGCGCGCATGGTGAACGCTTCCTTTCAACGGGAGCCATGGAGATACCAAGCGCTCCAATGCAGTCAATATGGCCGGGCCGACTCGTCACGGTGTGGGACAAACAGTCCGGGTAGGCGTTCACGTCACCGCGCGCCAATCGATCTCCTTTTCTCCTTGATCGCGCAGCGCGGCGTTGATCGCGCTGAACGGCCGGCTTCCGAAGAAGCCCACGTGCGCGGACAAGGGCGAAGGGTGCGCGGCCTTGAGCACGACGTGGCGCCCAGCGTCGATCAGCTTCTCCTTCTTCTGCGCGGGTCCCCCCCAGAGCACGAAGACCACGGGCGGACGCCTGTCATTCACCGCTCGGATCACCGCGTCTGTGAACGTTTCCCAGCCCTTACGGCGGTGCGAATTCGCCGAATGGGCGCGCACGGTGAGGACTGTGTTCAGCAACAACACGCCCTGCCGCGCCCAGCCCTCCAGGCAGCCGCCCCGCGGCGTCTCGATCCCCAAATCCGCCGCGAGCTCCTTGAAGATGTTCTTCAGCGAGGGTGGCGTCTTCACTCCGGGCCGCACCGAAAAGCTCAGCCCGTGTGCCTGGCCGTCGTCGTGGTAGGGGTCCTGGCCAAGAATCAGCACGCGCACGGCGTCGTAAGGCGTCATCGCCAAGGCCGCGAAGACGTCCTCCGCCGGGGGAAACACCGAATGCGCGCGGCGCTCGTCCTCCACGAACTGCTGCAGCGCTTGAAAGTACGGCGCGCTCAGCTCCTCTTGAAGCGCCCGCTGCCAGCCGTCAGGAAGGGTCTTCACGGAAATTCGCTTCCTATCGCATGTCGTAAAGCGACCTTGCTGCTTTGCTCGAATGGAGCACGCACGGGGCGTTTTCTCAGCGCTCGATGCGGTTCGACTTGTCTCTAACCCAGTGCAATTCGTGAACATGTCACAAGAGGTGAAGCAACCGCGGCCAACCCAAGCTCGATGAGGCAACGGCGCTCGATGTCGATCGAAAACTTCTGTGGATGTCATCTCGAATTGCACCTGCGCCCTCCTCCACATCCCGGCCGATCTCGGCCAATGATTCTTCGCCCGCCTCCGCCTCAACGCGACCTGGCGAACCTATCCAGCCGACCGGTCTGGCGGGGCTCGACGAAGAGCTGGCGAAGAAGCTCGAGCTTGGCACCGGCGTGTCGCTGCAGATCCTCTCCGGACTGCAGCAGCGTCGCGCCTCACTGACAGGCGAGCTGGCGGAGCTGCAGCGCGAGCTGGCGATGTGGCGCAAGCTGCACGGCGGCTTCGACAGTCTGCGCCGGTTGGGTGCGGGCTTCGCGCAGTGGGTGAAGAACCTCACCGCGGGCGATCCGGTCTTCGAAGGCGTGGCGTCGATGATCACCGACGCGGAGGCGCTGGAGAAGGCGCCTCAACGCGAACGCATCGCGGAGCTGGAGAGGACGGTCGCGGAGGTCGACGCGGCGGTCACCTCGGTCAGCGCCGGCGAGCCGCTTCCGGAGCAGAACAGCGACTACGTGCTGCAGGAGCTGAAGACGCTGCAGCGCACCGGCGCGCTGCCGAGCGCTCCCCAGCTTCTGGAGAGCCGCGTCGTCGCGATGAAAGCGCGCACCGGTGCCGCGGCGGATGACGCTTACGTGGGCGCGGCGGATGCATACCTCGCCCTGCCCGATCTCTCTCACGACGACAAGGGCCAGCCCGCGCCAATCGCTCAGGCGAACGCGCTGATTCTCGCGGGCGTTGTTCCCGCGCTGGGCGATCGACTGTTACTGCGCGCACGCGATCTGGAAGAAGCGCTGGAGGCATTCAGCGCGCTGAGAGAGGACGACAAGTTGGATCCTCGGGCACGCGCGGTGCTCGACAAACTTCCTGAGCCGGTGCTGCGCGGGGAGGTGGAGCGGCTGAGCGATTGGGAAGCAGCGCCCGAGCACGCGCGCTGGCTCTCGCTCGGGGGAGAGCTGCAGCAGCAACGGCAGAAGGTGCACCCGCGGAAGGGTTTCTTGCGCGAGCTCGGCGAAGGCGTCCTCAAGGTGCTGGACTCGCCGGAGACCTTGGCGATGGTGGCGGTCGCCGGCGGCGTCTGCGGCTTGGGCCGACGGCTGCTCGC
>JBQTKE010000001.1:0-2715 GCA_052386435.1 Myxococcaceae bacterium | reverse complement strand
TGTCGCCCAGCGCGCCCAGCCCCTGGCTCTCCAGCTTCTGGAGGAACTCCCGCGAGCCATCCTTGGAGCAGTCGTCGACCAAGATGACTTCCTTGGTCAGATCGACGGCGACCACCCGACGGACGATCTCCGCCAGGGTCGCCATCTCGTTGTAGACGGGAATGACGATCGACACCTTCATCCAACACGCTCCATGCGAGCTTGGGTCATCCGCGGCGGCTGGGTGACCAGTCGAATGATGCCGCCGTTCCCGAAGACGCCGTAGTCGCGCCAGGCAAAGTCGCGGTGCGCGTCCGAGAACTCGGCGAAGGCGCCCGCCACGCCCTCTTTGGGAGCACCGCGGTAGTTGAAGAAGTCATCCACCACCAACATCGTGCCCGGCTGCCACAGGTGGGCGGTGTTCTGCAGCACGTCGCGCGCGGAGGACTTGAGATCGCAGTCGATCAAGATGACGCGCGCCTTCTCCACGCCCAGCTCCCGCAGAGTCTCACGGGAGAGCGTGTCGCTGAAATAGCCACGGACCAGGGTGACCTGGTTGCGCTTCTGGAACGGAGTCAGCCGCTTGAGCACGCGCTCGTACGAGGTCGCGAACTCGCGTTCCTTGAACACCGGGTGCGCGGCGTCTTGCGCGCTGTCCAGGCGGAGCCCTTCGAAGGAGTCGTAACCGTAGAACCGGCAGCTGCCCTGCTCGCGAAGCACTTGGTACGAGTTGATGGCGCCCACCAGTGACGTCCCCTCGTAGACGCCGAACTCCAGATAGTCGCCGGTGACGCCTTCCAGGTTGGTGTACGCGAAGGCTTTGCGGATGGCTTCCAGCTTCTCCACGTTGTGGAAGACAGCGGGCGGCAGCCGGCAAATGACCCGAGCAGCCAGGTTCTGCAGCGCAAAGCTCTTCTGCACCAAGTCGACCCACTTCATCGCGTACCCTCCGGAAATTTTAGGAAGCGCGGTCTACACGAAACCCGGCGCGCCTGTACATCCCCTCTCCTGGGGTGTCGCTTGACAGAACCCAGGGTTCTGCGGTCTTGGACGGCCCCACATGAAGCAGTTCATTCGGCACCGCGCCAACCGCGCCCAGGACCTGTCCGACGTCGACCCGGCCTGGGGCGTGGAGATAGACCTGCGTTCGGATGTCGACGCGCCTGGCGGTCTTCACCTCTCGCACGATGCGTGGAAGCGGGGTGAGGATTTTGACGGCTGGTTGGACGCCTTCGTGACCCGTGGGCTGCGCGGCCCCCTCATCCTCAACACCAAGGAGGACGGGCTGGAAGAACAAACCGTGGCGAAGCTGGCCGCGCGAGAGCTGAAGTCGTTCTTCTTCCTCGACACCACCGTTCCCACGCTGGTGCGCTGGACCGCTCAGGGCGAGCGTCGCTTCGCCACCCGCTGCTCCAAGTACGAGCCCGCCGAGGCGTGCCTGGCATTCGCTGACCGCTGCGATTGGCTTTGGGTGGACTGCTTTCAGGGGGTGCCGCTGACTGCCCAAGACCTGGCCCCTGTCACCGGCAAGTTTCGACTCTGCCTGGTCTCGCCAGAGCTCCAAGGTCAGCCCCTGACGTCGATCTCCCAGTTCGCGGAGCTCTACCGGTTGGCGGACGCGGTCTGCACGAAGTCACCCCGCACCTGGCTGGAGCTGTTCGGATCATGAGCCCTCCGCCGCGCGCCCTCATCTTCGACTTGGACAACACCCTCGTGGACTCCGAGGCTGCGTTCACCCACGCGCTCCGCGCGGTGGGATTGGAGAAGAGCGGCGAGCCGTACCAGACAGGCCGAAGCACGGCGAAGGCCCGCTTGCAGAAGGGCAACCCTTCCTCGAGAAACCGGCTGCTCTACTTCAAGGCCTTGCTCGAATCGACGGAGCGCTACTCCCCGGCGGCCGTGCTCGACCTGACCCAACGCTACGAGCAGGCCTTGGCCCAGCACGTGTCCGAGCAGTGGCGGACGCTGAAGCGAGACGCGCTCTTCTCTCGGTTGAAGGACCGCTTCGACCTCATCGTGCTCACCAACGAGACGACGCGCGCGCAAATGATCAAGCTCGCGGCGATCGATCCTCAGGCGCGTTTCTTCAACAAGGTCATTACGTCCGAGGAGCACGGTGCGGAGAAGCCGGCCCGGGTGATGTTCGACGCCGCGCTCACCGCCGCCCGTCTCCCCGCGACGGAGTGCACCTTCGTGGGCGACGACGTCGCCGCGGACATCGTTCCAGCGCTCTCTCTGGGAATGACCGCGGTCCTCTCCAGCGAGTTCACTCCGGCCAAACCCCATCCCGGAGCGATCCATGTCCGACGGCTGGCGGAGCTTGAAACGGTGCTCTCATGCTGAGTCTCGCTCAGGCGTGTCACGCGGTCGGCCAACGCATTCCCTACTGGACGCAGGGGGCAGGGGGAAACCTGTCCGTGAAAGACGGGGACGCGCTCTTCATCAAGGCTTCTGGCTTGCGCCTGGACAGCGTCTCGCCCGAGCGCGGCGTGGCGGAGGTCTCGCTCGCGGAAGCCCGTGAGCGGCTCGGCGCTCTGAGCGTTGAAGATCCCCGCGCAGAAGAAGCCTACGCAGCGGCCCTCGCGCCTCGGGTCGCGGGCGCCCCGCGCGCGTCGATGGAAACCGGGATGCACGTCTGGCTCCCCGAGCGTTGGGTCTCTCACTTTCATTCGCTGCCGGCGCTGTTGATGGCGGGCGCGCACGCTCGCGAGCCCGCGCGGTTCGCAACCTGGCTCG